>NZ_JBFBGS010000012.1:0-162240 GCF_040684795.1 Kitasatospora sp. NPDC089797
GGCTCCCAGTAGACGACTGGGTTGATAGGCCGGATATGGAAGCCCTGTGAGGGGTGGAGTTGACCGGTACTAATAGGCCGAGGGCTTGTCCTCAGTTGCTCGCGTCCACTGTGTTGTTCTGAAACAACGACCGCCCTGCCGGCGGGTCGACAGTTTCATAGTGTTTCGGTGGTCATAGCGTGAGGGAAACGCCCGGTTACATTCCGAACCCGGAAGCTAAGCCTCACAGCGCCGATGG
The DNA here is from genome assembly GCF_040684795.1 of Kitasatospora sp. NPDC089797. Classification (NCBI taxonomy): domain Bacteria; kingdom Bacillati; phylum Actinomycetota; class Actinomycetes; order Kitasatosporales; family Streptomycetaceae; genus Kitasatospora; species Kitasatospora sp. NPDC089797. Next base: position 239 of record NZ_JBFBGS010000012.1, read on the forward strand.
TACTGCAGGGGGGACCCTGTGGGAGAGTAGGACGCCGCCGAACAATCATTCAGAAAAGCCCCCGCCGGGTGAACCGGGCGGGGGCTTTTCGCGTTCCCGGACGGCCGGGGCGCCGCGCCGGCCGGACTCCGCTGCCCGGAGCGGAAGTTGGCTGGACAACAGTTGGCCGAAAACTCACGCGGCGTTCGCTGGAGGACTGTGTACGCCCCGTCTGCGATGCCTATGTTCGAGCCTTCCCCGCTACCCCCAAGCAGTGCACGACTGGGAAGGACATCACCGTGGCCTCCATCGACAGGCGTCGGTTCCTCCAGCTGGGCGGCGCGTCCGCGGCCGCCGCCGGCCTCGGGGCGTTTCCGCCCGCGGTCAGCAAGGCGCTGGCCCTGCCCGCGATCAGCAGGACGCGTTCCCTCAAGGACGTCGAACACGTCGTCATCCTGATGCAGGAGAACCGTTCCTTCGACCACTACTTCGGCACCCTCCGCGGTGTTCGCGGGTTCGGCGACCCGCGCCCCACGGCGCTGCCGGACGGTCGGCCGAACTGGCACCAGCCCGCCGCCGCGGTGAAGACCGGGCGCTACCACGACCGCGGTCTGCCCGCCTCCGAGAAGGAGGTGCTGCCCTGGTACATCGACCCGAAGAACACCACCGAGTACCAGGCCGGCACGGACCACGGCTGGAGCAGCGGCCACCTCGCCTGGAACGAGGGGCGCCACGACCAGTGGGTGAACCAGAAGCAGGACGTCATGACGATGGGTCACCTCAAGCGCCAGGACCTCCAGTACCACTTCGCCCTGGCCGACGCCTTCACCCTCTGCGACTCGTACTTCTGTTCCGTCCACGCCGACACCGCGCCCAACCGGATCTACCTCTGGACCGGCACCAGCGACCCGCGCAACGTCTACGGCCGCAAGCCCAACGGGCCCGGCCTGGAGGAGCGCAACAACAAGAACGGCTACACCTGGACCACCTACCCGGAGCGGCTGGAGGACGCCGGGGTCAGCTGGAAGCTGTACCAGGGCGGTTCCGGCGAGCCGGGCACCCCGACGGACAACTACACCGACAACTCGCTGATGTTCTTCGAGCGGTACCAGGTCGCGGAGGGCGCGTCCGGCCCGCTGGTGGAGAAGGGCGCGACGGACCACACGCTCAAGGAGTTCCGGGCGGACGTCCAGCAGGGCCGGCTGCCGCAGGTCTCCTGGATCGTCCCGCCGTACAAGTACAGCGAGCACCCGTCCGCCACGCCCACCGACGGTGCGTACTACATCAACCTGGTGCTGGACGCGCTCACCTCCAACCCCGAGGTCTGGGGCCGGACCGTCTTCCTCATCAACTACGACGAGAACGACGGCCTGTTCGACCACGTCGTCCCGCCGATGCCGCCGGTGGTCAGCCGTCCGGGCGGCCAGGGCATGGTCTCCACGGACCTGGAGGCCAGCCTCGCCGACGAACTGCTGGACCTGGCCAAGCACCCGGGGGAGATGAGCCCGCTGGTGCCCGGCGCGGACCGGGGCGGGATGCAGCCGATCGGTCTCGGCCCGCGGGTACCGATGCTGGTCATCTCCCCGTGGTCGCGCGGTGGTTGGGTCTGCTCGGAGACCTTCGACCACACCTCGGTGCTGCGGTTCCTGGAGGCCCGGTTCGGCATCGAGGAGCCCAACATCAGCGCCTGGCGCCGCGCGGTGTGCGGTGACCTCACCTCGGCCCTCGACTTCTCCGGTGCCGACCCGAAGCGGGTCTCGATACCGGTGCCCGCGCCGATCGTCTCGCAGGGCAAGCCCTACCAGGTGCCGCTGCCGCAGCAGATGCCCACCCAGGAGCCGGGCACCCGCCCGGCCCGCGCGCTCCCGTACGACCTGCGGGTCAACGAGGACGAGACCGACGACGCGACGATTTTCCAGCTCAACCTGGACAACCAGGGCTCGGCCGGTGGCTGGCTCTACGTCTACGACCGGAAGGCGCCGACGGGAGCCCCGCGCCGGTACGCCATCTCGGCCGGTGACAGCTTCGAGGACCACTGGCCGCTGGTCGACGGCGGCTACCACCTCGTCGCCCACGGGCCGAACGGCTCGGTGCAGGAGTTCGAGGGCAAGACGGTGGGCGGCCTGGTCGCCCGCTTTGAGCCCGCGAAGAACAAGGTGCGGGTGACCGTCTCCAACCACGGGGACACCACCCGCACGGTCACCGCCGCGAACGCCTACACCAAGGGCGCGGCCAAGCAGGGCCGCACCCTCCGCCCCGGCGACGACGTCCGGTTCACCTTCGACCTGGGCAGCAGCGACAGCCGCTGGTACGACGTCAGCGTCACCGCGACCGACGGACCGGCGTTCCGCCGCCGCTGGGCCGGACACGTCGAGAACGGCCGCCCGGGCACCAGCGACCCCGGCCCGCGCTGACCACGCCCGGCGGACCGTCCGTCCTGAGGTCCGTTCCGTCGTCCCGAGGCTCGTCCTGAGGTTCGTCCCGAGGTCGACCCGGCCCGTGGGCCCCGGCAACTCCGCCGGGGGCCACGGGCGTTCGGCGGCTTCGGCTAGCCCGCGGGCTGCCAGGGCCGGCCCGGCACCCAGAGCGGGACGGGGCCGCCGCGCGGCATGGCGCGCGCCGCGTCGCCCTCCAGCCGGCCGTCCACCTGGCCCGGGTCGCCCTCGCTGAGCTCCACCAGCGCGGCGGCGGCGATCCGGGCGCAGTCGAGGACCAGGGCGAGGGTGTCCTGGCGGCGGTGCCGCTCCCGGACGTAGGCCTCGACCCGGTCCTCGATCCGGGCCCGGTGGGACGGCCCGTCCCCGGCGACCAGTGCCTGCACCCCGTGCCACACCAGGGTCAGCGCGCACGGCTCGGCCGGGTGGCTCACGCCCTCCCGGGCGGCCTGCTCGCGAGCCTCGGCCGAGCGCTGCCCGAGCCATTGCAGTGCCGCCGGCCCGTCCTCCGCGCGGGAGCGCAGCAGCAGTTCGGCGGCCTGCTCGGCCAGGGCGGGCAGCACCGTGGAGGCCGGCACCCGCAGCCCGGGCGCGGGGGCGTCGCCGAACGACAGCCAGGCGTCCGCGAACGAGGCCGCCCGTAGACCGCCCACCCAGGCGGGCGTCCCGCCCGTCTCGCCCAGCCACTCCCGGGCCGCCAGCCGGACCAGCCCCACCGCAGCCAGTCGCGCCGCGTCCCCGTCCAGTCCGAGCAGTCGTCCGCTCCGCATCACACACCCCCACCTGCGATCGTCACTCCTTGGCCCCATCCCATCACAGTGGGGCGGGAACGAACTAGGCAGGGCCACGTCACAAATCGGTGCCGGTGTGCGGAGCCGGCTGCCCGGGGCCCGGCCGGGGACCGGAAATGAACCCGGGGGAGGGCGCGGGCCGTACTTGACGACGACGGCCCGCTGCGGCCGTCCGCCGCCGCCTCGGGCGTCCTCCGCTTCCCACGGACGGGGCGCCCGGGCGGCCTTCGAGGCCCATGAACTCCCTGAACCCTCCGAGGAGATGCACAGATGAAGCACGTACGGCGCGCTGCCGCGGTCACCGGTGGCGCGGTCGCCGCCCTGGCCCTGGCCGGGACCGGGCAGGCCTTCGCCTGGAACCCGAGCGACGCCTCGCTGACGGTCGGCTGTCGGCCGGACGCCGGTCACGTCGAGCTGGTCCTCGGCAACAACTACAAGGACGAGGGCGACTACACCCTCAGCCAGATCGGCGGCACCGAGGTGCACCGAGGGAAGATCGGTGCGCACAAGACGGTCAAGGTGACCGTCGGCTACTCCGGCCACGGGGACGACTGGCGGTACACCCTGGCGGACACCCACGTCGACAAGCACATCGCCGATGTGCCGCTCTGCCCGTCCGCGACGCCGTCCCAGCCGGCCACCCCGACCCCGCCGGTCACCCCGTCCCAGCCGGCGACGCCGTCCGTGCCGGCGACCCCGACGGCCAGCCGGTCGGTGACGCCGTCGCCGAGCGGCAGCCCCTCGGCGACCCCGTCGGGCACGCCGTCCTCGCCCGCCGCGCAGCCCTCCGGCTCGCCCTCCGTCACGGCGGAGGCCTCGGCGAGCCCGAGCGCCGGGCCCGTCCTCGCCCAGACCGGTGGCGGCGGCAACACCACCCTCGCGGTGGCCGGCGCGGCCACCCTGGCCGCCGGCGCCGGGCTCGTCCTGGCCGCCCGCCGGGTCTCGGCCCGCCGCAAGGCCTGACGGCCGGTCGGCGGACGCGGGAGGGGAGACCGGGATGTTCGTGGACGGGGCGTGGCGGATCACGGTGGTCGGCAAGGACGCCGACTTCGACCAGCGGGTGGTGGTCCGCACCCCGTACGGGGTGCAGGTGCTGGCCGGCGTGGCGGGGGAGTCCCTGGTCGTCGACGCGGACACCTGGGAGCTGCGGCCGGAGCACCTGTGGCCCGGGCGCGGCTGGCGGCCGGACGTCGAGGTGGTGCCCGGGCCGGTGACCGTCGTGGGCGGCCGCCGCACCCGGGAGGTCCGGGCGCGGGACTGCTACTGGGCGGAGCACCCGCGATCGGACGCCCCGCGCAACCTCGTGCTGCGGTTGGCGGCGCTCGGTGCCGAGGCACCGCGCCGGGCCGCGGCCGGGGCGGAGGCGATCGGTCCGGCCGCCACGCCGCTGGTGCGCACCAGTTCCGGTCCGGCGTCCGGGCCGCTCTCCGGCCCGGGCACCGGTCGGGGCGCCGGTTCGGGCTCCGGCCGGGGTTCCGCACCGGCGGCGGCGCCGGCCCCGGCGGTGGTCAGGTCAGGTCCGGTGACGCCCGGCCGGTGATCCGCCGGGAGCGGACGGAGCGGGGCGGTTGCGCGAGCAACCGCCCCGCTGTGCGTGGCCGGGCCGTCAGTTGTCGATGTGGAACGACTCGCCGTAGACCTTCCAGACCAGCGGGGTGTGGAGGTCGAGGTTGCCCGCGCGCAGGAACACCTCCTGCTCGGTGTCCACCCGGTCGGTCTCCTCGTGGGCGGCCTCGGTCTTCATCGCGGCCCGGCGGGCGTCGAGGAAGGCCGCGAGGTAGGTCTTCTCGTCGCCGCCCTGGGCAGGGGTCCTGGCCTTCTTCATCGCCGCCGCGCGGATGCCGCCGAAGCTCACCGGCTCGTCGCCGGGGCCGTGCATGACGATCGCGTCGTAGTAGGCGAACTGCCCGAGGGCGTGCAGGCCGTCGGTCTGGGCCTGCATGACGGCCGGGTTGAAGTAGACGCGGTCCCGCTCGTCGGTCTGGGCCTGCTGGAAGGCCGGGTCCTCGGCGGCCTTCTTCCAGTCGGAGACGAAGTCCGGGTCCAGCCCGGCGTGCGAGGCGGAGCCGTTCACCTTCTGCAGCGCCGGAAGGTACCTGCTGAGCGGGTTGCCCGGCTTGAGCTGCTCGTAGTGCTTCACCAGGTCGAGCATGTCGCCGGTGCCCGAGCAGAAGCCGATGATGCCGCCGGTGTAGCCGCGGCCGTCCTTGATGTCCTCGATGTACGCGAACTGGGCCTGCCACTTCAGCGAGGAGTTCTCGGCGCTGGACACCAGTTGCTGGGCGATGTCCTTCATCCGGGGGTCGTTCAGGCCGGCGGACGCGCCGGAGGACGCGCCCGGGTCGGCGGTGGCGCTCGGGGACCCGGCGGCGGACGGCAGGGGTTGGGTGGTGCGGTGCGGGCGGGCGCTGGCCACGCTCGCGGTGACGGCGGTGATCAGCACGGCGGCCGTGGCGATGTGCAGGGCCTTCGGCCGGGAGGGGCGGGAGTGGGCGGGCGGCATGCGGGCTCCGGGGTCGAGTGCGGCGAGTGGGGCGGATACGGCGGTCGGTGCGGGAGGAGGCGCTCGTCGGCCGGTTCTCGGCCGGTCAGGCCCCGGCGGGGACGGAGGGGAGTTCGGGCCCCGGGGCGGGCAGGGCCGCGCCCGGGGTCAGCCGGAAGCGCTCCGGGCGGGCGACCGCCCGGCGGTCGGCCGGGGCCACCTGGTCCCGGCGCTCCAGCCAGGCCCGCAGCCGGTCCCCGGCGCTGCGGTCCCGTTCGGGGTCCGGCCCGGTCGGGGCGGGGGTACCGGTCTCGCGCAGCAGCACCCGGGCGGGCCGGGCCGCGCCGTCGCCGGGGACGGTGTCGACCACGGTGAAGCCGGTGCCCGGGGCGAAGGCGACCTGCGGGACCTCGCCGTCGGCCCCGAAGACGGTCGTCCGGCGCCCGGTCGTCGACCAGACCACGAACTCGACCGCGGTGCCGAGTTCGGCCGCGGGCGAGGACAGGCCGGTGACCGGGGCCGGCTCCACCAGGACCAGCCCGGGCGGGTACGCCTCCAGCACCTCCGGCGGGAGGTCGGCGCCGAGCAGCACCGCGCCGTGGTGGCTCGGCAGCCGCCGCAGGCCGGAGGCCAGGCAGGCGAAGTACGGGGCGAGCGGACCGGGGGTGCCGCTGCGGGCCTCGGCGACCACCGCGTCCCGCCCGGCGGGCACGTCCGCGCCCTCGTGGTGCAGCAGGACGGCGACCAGGTCGGGCTTGAAGTCGTCCCGACCGGTCGAGCGCAGGCCCGGCAGCCGGGTCACGGCGGGTTCGACCCGTCCGGCGCCGCGCTGGTACTGGTCGCCGAGCAGGGCGCGGAAGGCGTCCCGGTCGGCGGCGCCGCTGACCGCGGGGAGCGGCAGGGCGTCGGCCGCGCCGAAGTAGCGGGCGGCGAGGGCGAGGGGCGGGGGAGCGGCCGGGACGGTGGGCGCCTCGGACGCCTCCGGCACCTCGGGCACCACCGCGGGCGGCTCGGCCGCCTCGATCGCCTCGGATGCCGGGCGGGTCGCGGCTTCGTCGGGCTCCGGTACGGGCGCTTCCACGGGCGCTGTGACGGGCGCTGCGACGGGCGTTGTGACCGGCGGCTCCGGCTCCTCGGCCGACTCCGGCGCGGGGACGGCCGGTTCGGCGGCCACCGCCGGGGCGGCGGGAGTCCCGGCCGGGGCGGCGGCCGTCGTCGCGGCCCCGGCGGCCGACCGGCCCGGGGCGGTGGCCGGTGCGGGCCCGGCCGGACCGCCCAGCGGGGTCGCGCCGCTGCTGGTGGCGAGCCCGGCGGGGGGAGCCGGGGGCGGGAGCAGGTCCGGGTCGGCGGAGGTGGGGACGGGCGCGGGAACGGAGGTGGGGACGGACGCGGAGACGGGGATCGCCGGGGCGGCCGGTGCGACCGGCCCGGTCACGAAGCCCGTACCCCCGCCGGTGCCCGCGCCCGCCGGCAGCGGCGTCCGCTGCGGCGCGGCCGGCACCGACGGCGCGCCGGCGCCGCCCACCGCGTAGGACGTGGGCAGGGCGGGCGCCGGACCGGCGGGAGCGCCGGGCCGGCCGCCGAGCGCGCGGGCGGGCGGGTTGAGCCACACCAGCCCGTGCATCCGGGCGAAGAACCGGGCGCTGCTCTCGGAGGCGGCGTCGACCAGGCCGTGCAGCAGCAGCCCGAAGCCGCGGACCCCCGGGGCCGGCAACTGGTCGAGCAGCGCGGAGAGTTGCTCCCAGGTGTCGTGGGTGATCAGCCGGTCCCGTTCGCCGACCACGAGCAGGGGCCGGGCCGGATCGGGGCGCAGCAGCCGCGGCGCCCAGGCGTACGGCGGTTCGGGGCGCAGCCAGAGTCCGGCCGGGACGGCCTCCAGGCACCAGAACGGGAAGGCGTGGAACACCGCCGGGCCGACCGTCCGCCAGGCGGCGCCGCCGTTGCGCCAGGCCGCGCTGACGGTGTCCTGGCGACCGGTCGAGGTGAGCCGGAGCAGGTACGGCTCCCAGGTGGTGGCGCCGCGGTGGTCGAGCATCCGGGCGGTGTGGACGCCGTCGTGCACGACCGGGAGGCCGACCGAGGCGTGCACGGGCCGGCCGAGCCGCTCCGCCAGGGTGCCGGACAGGACGGCGAGGGCGCCCGGGTCCGCCCAGGGTGCGCTGACCACCAGCTGGTCGGTGCCGGTCGGCAGGGAGAGCGCGGCGTCGGCGAACTCCTCCGGGGCGAGCGCGGGGTGGGCGGGTGTGCCGACCACCAGCGGGGTGGTGCCGGGGGGCGTGGCGAGCTGCCGCAGGAAGGGCATGGCGGGTTCGGGCGAGGCGGTGACGTGGCTGAGCCAGTAGCCGGTGGTCAGCCGGTGGACGGCGACGGAGGCGGGCGGCGCGGTCGGGCCGGGCGCGGCGGGCGCCGGCCGGGCGGCGTGCTCGGCGGTGTTCCGGTCGGGGTGGGCCCGGGCCGGGTCGGTCGCCTCCACCGTCTCGCGCAGCCGGCGGGGGCGGCCGCCGGGAGGGCAGTTCCACCAGGTCGCGGGTTCGGGGGAGCCCTCGGGCGCGGTCACCTTGAGGGTGCCGTCGGGCTGGACGGAGACCAGGCCGTCGGGGGCGACCACCGGGATCCCGGCCCGGTCGGCGACCACCTCGGCGGGCCGCCGGCCGCCGGGGCCGAGCGCGGCGAGGCCGGAGGCCGCCAGGATGAGGCTGGACGCGCCGCGGGTGCGGGCGATCAGGCCGAGTTCGGCCATCTGCTCGCGCAGGACGGGGGCGGCGTCGGCGGCCGCGGCCACCACGACGAGGGCGTTCGGGACCGGGCGCAGGCTGCCCATGGCGGTCGAGAGTTCGGCGTCGCTCACCTCGCGCGGGGCGATCACGTAGTGCGGGCCGAAGGGCCGCAGCACGGAGCGGGACGGCGTCCGGCGCGCGGCCGTCGGGTCCGGTTCCGCGGGTGCGGTGCCGCGCCGGCCGAACCGGCGGCGCAGCGCCGATCCGGCCGCTGGTCCGGTCGCCGAACCGGCCGCCGGTCCGGTGGCCGCCCCGGACGGTGCCGCGCTCATCGCGGCTGCCCGGCGGCGGCCGGCCCGGGCCCGGCGGTTGACGGGCGGGGCTCCACCTCGGCCATCGGCGTACGCCTCCCTGATCGTTCGTCGGGACCCGTACGAGCCGGTCCCGGGCAGCTATACGGCGCGGGCCCGGCCCGCGGTTCACCGGCCCGTCGGCACCGGGCGTTCCCCGCCCCGGGGCCCGTCCGCCGCCCGGGCCGGGGCTCAGGACGCCCCGGCCTCCTCCGGTTCCGGCGCGGGCTCCGGCACCAGCGCCGTCTGGAGCTGCACGGTGCGCCGGCGGGTGATGTGCAGGGCCCGGCCGGGCGGGAGCTGGCGGGGCTTGACGTTGCCGAACAGCACGCCCTCGCTGGGCGGGCAGGAGAGCAGCACCGCCGGGGTGTTGACCTCCTGGAGGCGGCGCAGCAGCGGGTCGCTCATGCTCCGGCCGATGCCGTTGGCGCTGCGGGCGACGATCAGGTGCAGTCCGAGCTCGGTGCCCTGGGCGAGGTGGTCGAGCAGCGGGGCGAAGGGATGGCCGGTGAGCGGGGCCGCGATCAGGTCGTAGTCGTCGACCAGGATGAACAGTTCGGCGCCGGTCCACCAGTCGCGCAGCTTCAGCCGGGCGGGGCTGATGGACTCGCCGGGCACCCGGCCCTCCATGGCCCGGGCCGCGCCCTGGACGATCTGCTTGAGCACGTCCACGGCGACCGCGTAGCCGAGCCGGTACTCCTCCGGGACGAGGTCGAACAGGCCGCGGCGGAAGTCGATCAGCATGATCCTGGCCTCGGCGGGGGTGTAGGCCGAGGTGATGCCGTTGACCAGGTGGCGCAGCAGGTTGGTCTTGCCGGTCTCGCTGTCGCCGAACACCATCAGGTGCGGGGTCTCCTCGAAGTCGTGCCAGAGCGGGGAGATCCGGCGGTCCTCCAGGCCGAGGGCGATCCGCAGCCGGCCCTCGGGGGCGGGCAGGTCGGCGGGGTCGAGCAGCAGCGGCAGCATCCGGACCTGCGGGGCGCGCGGGCCGGTCCAGTGGTCGTTGACGGCCTCGACCAGGTCGGCGACGCCGTCCGCGAGGTCGTCCGGGTCGCCGGTGCCGTCGATCCGGGGCAGGGCGGTGAGGAAGTGCAGCTGTTCGTCGGTCAGGCCGCGGCCGGGCACCTTGGGGACGGTGGCGGCGGCCCGCATGTTGATCATCGAGTCGACGGAATCGCCCAGCCGGAGCTCGAACTTGGTGCCGAGCTGGTCGCGCAGCGCGCTGGTCACCTCGGCCCAGCGGGTCGCGGTGACGACCAGGTGGACGCCGTAGTTGAGGCCGCGGCCGGCGATCAGGCCGAGCACCTGGACGAGTTCGCCGAACTCCTGGCGCAGGGTGTTCCAGCCGTCCACGACCAGGAACACGTCGCCGTGCGGGTCGTCGGCGAGTTCCGGGTCGCCGGCCGCGCGGCGCCGTCGGAAGGAGGCCGCGGAGTCGATGCCGAGGCGGGCGAAGCTCTGCTCGCGGCGCGCGATGATGCCGTTGATCTCGGCGATCGTCCGGCCGACCCGCTCGGGGTCGTGCCGCCCGGTGACCCCGCCGACGTGCGGCAGGCCGCGCAGTGCGGAGAGCCCGCCGCCGCCGAAGTCCAGGCAGTAGAACTGGACCTCGCGGGGGGAGTGGGTGAGCGCCAGCCCGGTGACCAGGGCCCGCAGCAGGTTGCTCTTGCCGCTCTGCGGGCCGCCGGCGATGCCGACGTGGCCGCCCGCGCCGGACAGGTCGGCGGTGAGCAGGTCGCGCATCTGCTGGAACGGCCGGTCCACCACGCCGACCGGCACCGACAGGGCGCCGCGCTGCGGCCAGCCCTCGGTGGTCAGGCCGTGCTCGGGGTGCGGGGCCAGCGGGGGCAGCAACTCGTCCAGGGTGGGCGGCACGTCCAGCGGCGGCAGCCAGACCCGGTAGGCGGGCGGGCCGGCGTCGGTGAGCCGCTCGGCGGCGAGCTCCAGCAGGGAGTGGGTCGGCTCCTCCTCGACCGGCTCGGGTCCGGCCGCCACCGGCTGCTGCCGGGGCGCGACGTACTCGGTGCCGTACGCGACGACCTGCCCGGCCACCGCCGCCTGCCGGGCCGGGCTCGGCCGCTGCCGGCGGTACGGGCCGGACACGTACGCGGCCTTGAAGCGGTCCAGGGTGGAGATGTCGCTGCGCAGGATGCCGTTGCCGGGCTGGGTCGGCAGGTGGTACGCGTCGGGCACGCCGAGCACGCCGCGGCTCTCCATCGCGGAGAAGGTCCGCAGGCCGATCCGGTACGACAGGTGGGACTCCAGGGCGTGCATCCGGCCCTCGTCCAGGCGCTGGGAGGCGAGCAGCAGGTGCACCCCGAGCGAGCGGCCGAGCCGGCCGATCATGATGAACAGCTCCATGAAGTCGCGGTGCGCGGCGAGCAGTTCGGAGAACTCGTCGACCACCACGAACAGCGTCGGCAGCGGGTCCAGCTGCACCCCGGAGGCCCGGGCGGCCTCGTAGTCCAGCAGTGAGGTGTAGTTGCCCGCCGAGCGCAGCAGCTCCTGGCGGCGCATCATCTCGCCGTGCAGGGCGTCGCGCATCCGGTCCACCAGCGCCGCCTCGTCGGCCAGGTTGGTGATCACGGCGGAGGTGTGCGGGAGGCGGTCCAGGCCGAGGAAGGTCGCGCCGCCCTTGAAGTCGACCAGCACGAAGTTCAGCGTCTCGGAGGAGTGGGTCAGCGCCAGGGCCAGTACCAGGGTGCGCAGCAGCTCGGACTTGCCGGAGCCGGTCGCGCCGATCAGCAGGCCGTGCGGGCCCATGCCGCCCTGGGCGGACTCCTTGATGTCCAGGTCCACCGGGGTGCCGTCGGAGCCGAGCCCGAGCGGGACCCGCAGCCGCTGCTCGGCGGGCCGCTCGGACCAGGCCAGGCGGACGTCGTGGCGGTGCAGGTCCTTGATGCCCAGCAGCGAGGTGAGGTCGAAGTCGGTGGCGAGCGGCTCGGCGCCGTCGGCGGTGTTGCCCAGCCGGTAGGGGGCCATCGTCGCCGCGTAGCGCCGGGCGGCGGCCGGGCCGAGGGCGTCGGGGCGGCCGAGCGCGGTCACGCTGTCCTTGCGGTTGCGGTCCGAGCCGACCAGCTCCAGGCCGTCGGCCGCGGTGATCCGCAGCCGCAGCCGGTGCTTGGCTTGCTTCCACTCCAGGGCGCCGGCCACGTCCAGCACGGTCGCGTTGCGGTAGCCGGCCAGCGCGGCCCGACCCGTCGGGGGCAGCGCCGCACCGTCGACCACGATCAGGGTGTACGGCTCCTCGCGGCCGGGCTGGACGTCCGGCTCCCATGGCCCGCGGGCGGCGAACTCGCTGCCGAGCAGCTGCTCCAGCTCCACCAACGAGCCGGCCACCAGGCGCACCGGGCCGGCCCCGTCGCTCTCGCCCGGGTGCAGGGCGTGCGGCAGCCACTTCAGCCAGTCCCAGTCGGCCCGCCGCTCCGGGCCCGCGACCACGGCGATCCGCAGCTCGTCCGGGGCGTGGAAGAACGCCAGCTGCGCCACCACCGCACGGGCCAGGGCGCGCTGCGGCCCGGTGTCGTCCGGGGCGGCCCCGCCGTCGGGCTCCGGCCCGGCCGGCCCGCGCAGCAGGACGTGGGCGTAGCCGCGCACGTGCACCGCGATCGGCTGCTCCTCGAGCGTGCCGTAGGCGTGGATGAACCGGCGCAGCGCGTGGGCGCAGAGCGGCTCCAGGTCCTCGACCGGCTTGGTGGCCAGCGGCGCCAGCCGCACCGCGAGGCGCTGGGCGCCGACCGCGATCCGCACGTCGCCGAAGTCGGGGTGGCCGGCCCGGCGCTCCCACAGCCGCGAACTGCCGACCATGGTGGCCAGCGCGGCCGGCTCGGGGTGGCGCCAGGCCAGCGCCTGCTGCTGCCTGACGGTGTGCCTTCGGACCTGGCGGCGGATCTGCGAGAGGTAGCGCAGGTAGTCCCGGCGCTCGCCGCGCAGCTGCCGCTTGCGGTCGCTCTCGCCCCGGATCAGCTGGGTGACCAGCATGCCGACGGCGGACAGGCCCATCATCCCGATCGCGACGTAGGTCATCGGGCCGCCGGCGGTGTTCGGGTTGAGGAAGATGAACACCATCGACAGCGAACTCAGCGCCATCGGCGCCATGGTGAGCATCGTGGCCAGCCCGCCCTGCGGCTCGGGCAGACCGGGCGGCTCCTGCAGCTGGATGTCCCCGTCCGGCATCTCCGGCCCGGAACGCCGGGGCGGACGCTCGACCACGACCTGGCTCAACGGGGTTCTCCTCACACACGTGCGGCTCTGTCGACCCGTCGCACGGACCGCGCCCCCGCCGCGGTTCACCGACCTGCGGCCCGGGTGAACCGCGGCGGCCGGGACGCACGTACAGCCGGTCGGAAATCCGGCGGACCGCCGGAGCACGAGCGGGCCGGGGAGTGGCAGAGCATGAGTGGTGCAGTCGTGGCCGGCCTGTGCAGGCTGAGGTTCCGCGCGCCCGGGACGGCCTTCGAGCTGGCCGTACCGTCCGACGTGGTCCTCGCCGACCTGATGCCGGCCGTGCTCGCGCACGCCGGCGCCGAGACCGCGGAGGCCGGCGGCGAGCACTCCGGCTGGGTGCTCCAGCGGCTCGGCGGCGAACCCCTCGACGAGGAGCGCACCCTGGAGGCGCTCGGGCTGCACGACGGCGAGGAGCTCCACCTGCGCCCGCGCACCGCCGAGCTGCCCCCGGTCCACTTCGACGACCTGGTCGACGGCGTGCGCAGCGGCATGCTGGAGCGCCGCGACTCCTGGCGCCCGGAACTCACCCACCACCTGGCGGTGGCCGTCGCCCTGGTCGCCCTGGCGGGCGGGATCGCGCTGCTGCTCCTGCCCGGGCCCGACCGGGTCCGCTGCGCCGCCGCCGCGACCGCCGCCGCGCTGCTGCTGTTCGGCGCCGGAGGCGCCGCCCGCACCGTCGGCGACGCCGGTGCGGGCACCGCGCTGGGGGCCGCCGGGATCGGGTACGCCGTCACCGCGGCGGCGCTGGTGCCCGGGCTGGACGGGGCGGACCGGCTGCTGGCCGGGGGCTCCGCCGGGGCCGGCGCCGCGGTGCTGGCCCTCGCCGCGGTCGGCGCCTCGGCCCCCTTCTTCCTCTCCGCCCTGCTGGTCGCGGTGGTCGGGCTGGGCGCCGGTGCGATGGCCGTCCGGGACGTGCCGCCGGAGCACTCCGCCGCCGTGCTGGCCTGCGCCGTCGTGCTGTTCGGCGGCTTCGCGCCCGGGCTGGCCTTCAAGCTCGCCGGGCTGCGGCTGCCCGCGCTGCCGCGCAACGCCGAGGAGCTCCAGGAGGACATCGAGCCGTTCCCGGCCGAGGAGGTGCTCGCCCGCGGCGACGTCGCCGACGGCTATCTGACCGGCCTCCTGACCAGCATCGGCCTGGCCTGCACGGGCTGTCTGAGCCTGCTGGCCGGCGCCGACGGCTGGGGGCCGGTAGCGACCGCCGCCGACCTGTCGGTGCTGCTCCTGCTGCACGCCCGGGAGATCGGCAGCCGTTGGCAGCGGCTCGGGATGATCCTGCCCGGCCTGTACGGGCTGGTGCTGCTGGCCGGGCGGCTCGCGCTGCGGAGCGGGCCGGAGAGCCGGCTGACGCTGCTGGCGGGGCTGCTGGTGGTGGCGGCGGCGCTGCTGGTGGTCGCCTGGACCGTTCCCGGCCGCCGGCTGCTGCCCTACTGGGGGCGCGCGGCCGACCTGCTGCACTCGCTCGCGGCCGTCGCGCTGCTGCCGCTCGCCCTCCAGGCGCTCGGCTTCTACCACGCGCTGCGGGGCGTCTCCGGCTGACCCGGGCCGCCGCGGCGCCGGACCGCCGCCGCCGACGTACTGACGTACCGACACACCGACGCACCGACCCACCGACCCCGGGAGACCTCGTATGCAGTCCAGACGCGACCAGGTGCAGGCCCACCTGTTCGTGATGAGCCGGGTCTCCTCCGGGATGCTGCGCGGCGAACCGGACGCGCCCGACACACCCGTCACCCGGACCACCCGCGGCGCCGTGGTCGGGCTCGCGGTCGGGTTGCTGGTCGGTGTCGGCGTGGGGGTCTACGGGCTGGTCAAACCCGGTGGCGCGACCGGCTGGCAGAAGCCCGGCACCCTGGTGGTGGTCAAGGAGAGCGGCGCCCGCTACCTGTTCGCCGGGGGGCAGCTGCACCCGGTGCTCAACCAGGCCAGCGCCCGGCTGCTCGCGGGGGACCGGTTCCGGTCCGCCGAGGTCAGTGCCGCCTCGCTGGCCGGGGCCCCGCGCGGACCCGTGGTCGGGATCGTCGGCGCCCCGGACGGGCTGCCGGCCGAACGCGACCTGGGCCCGGCCGACTGGTCGGCCTGCGCCGTCACCGCGCAGCAGGGCGGCCGGACGGTACCGCAGCTGGCGCTGTCGGTCGGTCGGCGGCCCGGCGGCCGACCGCTCGCCGACGACCAGGCGGTGCTGGCGGCCGGCCCCGACGGCGCCCCCCAACTGCTGTGGCGCGGCCACCGGTTGCGGATCGACGCGGCCGACGGGGGCCTCCAGGCGCTCGGTTACGCCACCGCCGCCCCGCGCCCGGTGCCGGCCGGCTTCCTGGCCGCCCTGCCGGCCGGGCCGGACCTCAAGGCCCCCGAGCTGCCCGGCCGGGGCACGCCCGGGCCGGCGCTGGCGGGCCTGCCCAGCAGGGTCGGCCAGCTGTTCGCCGGCCCCGGCGGGGAGCACTACCTGCTGGCCCGGGACGGCCTGGTGCCGCTGGACGACACGGTGTTCCGGCTCGTCCAGGGCGATCCGCGGACCCAGCAGGACGCCTACGGCGGCGCGGTGGTCGCCCCCGGCCCGGTCGGCCCGGCCGACCTCGCCGCGCACGCGGCGCCCGCCGCCACCGCGGCCGCCTGGGCGGGCGCCGGACTCCCGCCCCGGCCACCGCAGTCGGTGCCGGTCGGGGACCGGCAGGCGCCGTGTGCCGAGGTCCACCCGGCGAGCGGGCCGGACACCGTGGCGCTCACGCTGGCGGACGGTGTCGGCGGGGCGCCCCCGGCCGTCGAACCGGGTGTGGCCCCGGCCTGCGGCGGCGCCGACCTGATCGCCGTCCGTCCGGGCGGCGGCGCCCTGGCCGTCTCCGCCACCGGCTCCGGGGCCGGCTCGACCCTCTACCTGGTCACCGACGCCGGGGTGAAGTACCCGCTGCCCTCGTCCGGTGCCGTCAAACAGCTCGGCTACGCCAAGAGCGTGCCGACCGCCGTCCCGCACCGGCTGCTGGACCTGCTGCCGACCGGGCCCAGCCTGGACCCGGCCGCGCTGGCCGGCGGTGGAGTTTCGGGCCCCGGCGTGCCCGGCGGCACCACCGGCGGAACCGCCGCCGGAAACCCCTGCGGGAGCTGAACCGCAGCACGGGGCGCGCCCGTTCACCATGCCGGCCGCGCCCGCCCGCCCCACCAGGAGGCGTCGGCGAAACGGCCGACACCCGCATTCCGAGAAGGGAACCCGCATGGCCGGCAACAACATGCTCAACGATCCTGCGGTGGTCCAGCAGGTGCTGACCACCGTCGAGGCGCAGGACCAGCACATGCAGGAGACCCAGCGCCAGATCAACGCCATCACCGAGGAGATCAACGCGCACTTCCAGGCCGCCGCCAGCACCGTCTTCGTCGAGAAGATGCAGGACTGGCAGGCCAAGTACGACCAGGTGCGCCAGCAGTACAAGACCTTCCACGACCTGCTGACCAGCGGTTCCGGCCTGATCCAGGGCTCGGGCCAGGACGCCGTCCAGATCGTGTCCGGACTCGGTGTCGGCGACGACATCGTCAAGGGCCTGAGCTGACCGGGGCCCGCACCCCGACGCCGGCCGGCGGGCGACACCGCCGGCACCACCACCCGGCCGCCGGCCGGGACCACCGCTGATCGAAGGGGACGAACGATGTCCGACGGCAGGATCGAACTCCACCACCAGCAGATCGACGAGGCTGCCGCGATGCTGCGTCAGCAGAGCCAGATGATGCACGAGATGATGCAGCAGACCCAGACCTTCCTCACCCAGGGCCTCGGCCACGAGCTGCACGGCGACTACGCCGACGGCGGCCAGGCCTACGCCGACGTGCTGGCGAAGGCGGACACCGCCATGACCGACGACGTCGCCAAGGCCGCCGCCGCCCTGGACGAGGTCCACGGGCTGATCCGGGACTCGGACCGGCGCGCCGGCTCCAACTTCGGCCGCTAGGACCGGGTGAGCCGCGGTGTCCGACGACAAGCCGGCCGACGACGACCCGACGAAGAAGCCGGGCGACGGTCCCCAGAAGAAGCCGGGCGACGACCCGAAGAAGACCGGCGGGGAGGACGACGGCAACACCTTCAAGGTCACCGACTCGTACCTGCTCGACTTCGCCCAGACCAAGCTGAGCACGATGCTCCAGGACCTGCGGACCCACCCCACCCGGGTGGCGCTCCAGCAGTTCGTCCTCGGCATCGGCGGCGGGCAGTTCCCCGGTGACTACGCCACGCTGCTGGCCGGCGGCGGGACGGTGCTGCCGAGCGTCAAGCAGATCGAGTCGCAGTTCGCCAAGTACTGCCAGTCCCTGGAGAACCAGTTCAAGTCGCTGGAGGACCAGGTCCAGAAGATGGTCGACGACCTGTCGAGGGCCGAGCGGGACCTGAAGAACGGCGCCGACGACGCCCTCTCGGCCGCCCAGATGATGTACCTGGTGCAGGACGTCCTCGGCGGTGGCGGCGGCGGGCTCAAGGTCTGACCCCGCCCGCCTCCGCACCGACTCCCGCACCGGGCCCCGTCCGACGGCCCCGCGCCGTCACCCCGACCCGCGGGGCGGACCGGCCCTCTCCCCCCGGCCCGCCCCGCGACCCCCTGCCCGCCGCGATCCCCTGCCCCCGCGACCCCCTGCCCGCCGCGACCTCCGCGACCGACGCCCTGGAGCTGTGACCCCGCATGGCCGACAAGAGCTGGGAAGACGTGCTGACGGTCTTCGCGAACTCCACCCAGACCACCTTCACCCAGCGCTCCGCCGTCACCGGTGACGACAAGGTGCAGTGGATCGCCAACCACAACGTCGAGACGCTGAACTACTTCAAGCAGACCGGCGGCAACGAGGGCTACGACTGCTGGTGGTCGTACAACTTCACCGGCAGCGACGGCGGGCAGTGGAGCCACGTCATCGGCTGCAACCTCAACTGGCCGCTGTTCGAGGCGGACACCACCGACCTCGGGAAGTGGATCCGGCAGGGCTACGACGTCCTGATGCCGCTGGCGCACTCGCCCGCCGAGAACGACACCATGAGCGTCTGGAGCTTCGACACCGCCGTCTCCACGCTCCAGGGCGCCGAACAGCTGCTGTCGACCTGGGCACCGACCGTCAACGGCTGGGCCGGTGACATCGCGGCGCCGGGCTCCGACTGGCAGGGCAGCGCGGCCGGGGAGTTCAAGACCCTGCTGGGCATGTTCGGCGGCGAGATCGAGGACCTCGCCAAGGACCTCCAGGACAAGCACGTGTACAGCTACCTCAAGGACGCCCGGGACGCCGTCGGCAACGCCGTCCTGAGCATGTGGTACGGCCAGGACAACTACCGCAACAGCCGCGACGCCTGGCCGGTCAACCCGCTGTTCGACGCGCTGATGGAGGGCATGTCGACGGCGAAGGTCACCGTCAACGAGACCACCATCACCAACTCCTTCTCCGACGGGCCGACCACCACCGCCTACGGCACGCCGCAGTTCACCGTCACCACCGCCTGGGGCGACCCGGGCGGCGACGACTTCTGGAAGAAGGCCGAGCAGCGGGCCAAGGAGGTCTGGCTGAAGAACGTCGCCGACTACCTGGACAAGGCCGCCAAGGACGCGACGACCACGCTCGACAAGGCGTACGTCCCCGCGGTCAAGGCACTGGGCGCGGGCGTGAAGACCCCCACGATGCACACCCCGTACAACCCGCCGCCGACGGACGACACGTCGAAGAACGACCCGTTCTCCGACATCAGCAAGAACCTCAGCGACATGAACGACAACATGAACAAGTCGCTGAACGACATGAGCAAGGGGATGAACGACAACTTCAAGAGCCTCACCAGCGGCGGCCCGAACGGCCCGGACGCACTGAAGGGGCTCGGCGACGGCCCCGGCTCCCCGGACCTCGGCCCGGGCCCCAGCCTCACCACCGGGCCGGGCGGGATCGGCGGCCTCGGCGACCACGGCGGCCCGAACGGCCTGCCCTCGCTGGACGGCGGCGGCTCCGGCGTCCCGCTGCTGGACGGGAACGGCAAGCAGGTCTACGACGCCGACGGCAACCCGGTGAACGTCCCGCCGGGCAGCCGCATCGACCCGACCACCCACCAGGTGATCGGCCCGGACGGACGCCCCGTCCTCGGCCCCGACGGCAAGCCGATCACCGCGCCCGACGGCGCGAGCATCGGCACCGGTGCGGGCGCGCACATGAAGGTGCCGCCGGGCTCCCGCATCGACGACCAGGGCCGGGTGATCGGCCCGGACGGCCGGCCGGTGCTGGACGGCAACGGCAACCCGGTGGTCGTCCGACCCGGCTCCCGGATCGACTCCGACGGCACCCTGCTCGGCCCGGACGGCACCCCGGTCTCCGAGGTCTCCCAACTGCTGGCCGACCAGCGGCACGCCTTCGACAACGGCTTCGGCGGCGGTGGGGGCGGCGACGGACTGCTCCCCGGCAGTGACTTCGGCGCGGGCGGTTACCACCCGTCGACGCTGTCCTTCGGCGACTCCGGCGGGCTCGGCGGCGTCGGTGGCGGCGGGTTCCCCGGCAGCGGCCTGCTGCCCGGCGGCCGCAGCGGGATGAGCGCCAAGTCGCTGGCGGCCGGCGGCGATCCGAACACCCTCCAGGCCCGCACCGCGGCGGAGGCGGCCGCCGAGGCCGAGAAGGCCGCCGCCGCCAGGGCCGCCGCCGAGGCCGAACAGGCCGCGCTGACCGGCAAGGGCATGTCCACCACCGGCGGCATGCCGCCGATGATGCCGCCCGGCGGCGCGGGCGCCGGGGCCGGCGCGCCCGGCCAGAAGGACAAGGACCGCCAGCGCACCACCTGGCTGGCGGAGGACGAAGAGGTCTGGGGGACCGAGACCGCCGCCGTCAGCGGCGTCATCGGCCGCTGAGACCCGACCCCCGTACGCACGCACCGGAAGGAACCCCCGCATGCCCGCCACCGCCGACCCCTTCGGCCCCGACGGCCTGTTCGGCTCGATGAGCGCGGAACTCGAGGAGGCCATGGAGGCCCTCCGGGTCCAGACCGCGAAGGCCGAGGCCGTCCAGGCCGACCTGGCCAAGTCCTCGGCCACGGTCACCTCCAAGGACCGGATGGTCACCGCCAAGGTCGGCCCGCAGGGCCAGGTCCTCGCGCTGACCTTCCACACCACCGGCTACCAGGAGATGGCCCCCGCCCAGCTCGGCGGCCTGCTCACCGACCTGCTCAACGAGGCCCGGGCGAAGATGGGCGACCAGGTGATCCAGGCGATCAAGGGCTTCGAGGGCGTCGGCGACATGCTGCGGATGTCGATGACCGGCGGCACCGACCTGGACCGGCTGCTGGAGCCGCTGCGCTCGATGCGCCCCGGCTACGGCGAGGACGCGGAGGCCGAGCGCCGCCGGGCCGGCCGGCAGGAGGAGTTCCGTGAGTAGCTCCGACAACGTCTTCGCCAAGACCCAGGACCTCAAGCGCCGGTTCGCGGAGTTCGGCGACCTCACGACGCTGATCGACAAGATCTCGGACGAGGTCAAGGGCATCAACGACGCCAACAAGAAGGTCGGCGGCGACGACGACATCGGCAAGCAGTACCACTCCCAGGTGGACCAGGCCACCAAGGACCTCGAAGACCTGATCAAGAAGATCAGCGAGCTGGTCGCGAAGGCCGGCGACAGCGGCATCAACCTGGTCGCGGAACTCGACCAGGCGGAGGACACCGCGAACGACATCATCAACAGCCTGTAGGAGAAGCACCCTTGTCGTACTCGTCGATCGATCCCGGCCCGAAGCTCGCCAGTTTCTTCGGCGTGGTCTCGGGCTCGCCCTGGCCGGAGGTCCACGAGGGCGATCTGCGGGAGATCCGCGACGCGTACGAGCAGCTGGCGAAGGACCTGCCGGACCTGCGCCGGCTGATCGCGACCGTGGCGGTCAAGGCCCGGCAGGAGTTCGAGGGCGAGGCCGCCCAGCAGTTCAGCGTGGCGATGAACCAGTTCATCGGCATCGGCGGCGGCCGTGACTACGTCTCGGCGGCGGCCGACACCGCCAAGGCGCTCGCCGACTGCGCGGGGGACGTCGCCAACCAGGTCGAGTACACCAAGTGGATGGCGATCGCCCAACTGGTCGACCTGCTCTTCGAGATCGCCCTGGCGACCTTCTGGGCGCCCTTCACCTTCGGCGCGGACTTCGCCGGGCTGTCGCTCAAGTACTTCTTCACCCGCGAAGCGCTGTGGATGCTGCTGAAGTACCTGCTGAAGACGATCCTGATGCACACCTTCTCGGGTCTCCTGAAGGGCGTCCTGATGGACTCGATCATCCAGGGCATCCAGATGGACCAGGGCAACCGGCACTCCTACGACATCGACGCGTTCAAGCAGAGCGTGCTGAACGGCGTCATCGGCGGGCTCATCTCCGGCCCGGTCAGCGTGTTCGGGATGGGCCTCGGCAAGCTGATCGGCAGCCTGGTCGGCAAGAGCGGCGGATCGGTCCTGGCCAAGGAGCTGGAGACCGTCCTCAAGAACGGCGACCAGGAGGCGCTCAAGCACCTCCTGGACACGGCGACCAAGCACGTGGGCGACACGGCGCTGGCGGACCTGGAGAAGGCCGGCGCCAAGTCGATCGGCAAGGGCCTGGGGGACGGTCTCGGCGAGGGCCTGGGCAAGGGCGTGGGCAAGGGAGTCGGGAAGGGCGTCGGCGAGGGCGTCTCCGGTGCGGCCGGGAAGGTGCTGAGCGACGCGGAGGCGAAGGCCTTCGCCAAGTCGATCGGCCAGGAGATGTTCCACCTCGCCCCCTTCCTCGAGCAGGGGTTCGGAACGGGCACCGGCTCGCTCGTCCGGAGGTTCGGTGACACCCTCGCGAACAGCTTCGAGCAGCACCTCGGCGGCGTGCTGGGCAAGGACGCGGCCAGGAGCCTGGGCAAGGAGTACGCCGAGGCGTTCGTCGCGGGCTGGACGAAGCACGGCGCCGCGAACGACTCGCTGAGCACCGTGCTGCGGAGCGTCCTGGAGCACGGCGGGTCGGACCTCGGGGAGCACGGGATCTCCGCGCTGGCCGACCACCTGCCCAACCTGGCCGCCCACATGGGGGAGGGCAACCGGCTGTACCGGCTGGGCGTCATGTTCGGCGAGCAGCTGGTGGAGGGGGCGCAGGGCAACCTCTCCGAGGGCCTCTACAACCTGGTCTTCGGCGACAACCACCAGTTCACGACCAGCTTCAACACCTTCGGCGCCGGCATGGCGATGGGCCTGGTCGGCAAGGGCGTGCACCACCTCGTCCACCTGAGCGGGGTCGGCCACACGTGGGCGTCCTACATCGAGCACCTCCGGACCAAGGCGCTGGACGACGGCAAGGGCGCCTACTACCCGGCCCACCACCCGCTGACCCTGCTCTCGCTGGCCAGCAACCTGGTCGGGCACGCCGCGCCGTTCCCGGTGCCCCGGTACGGGCCGGGCGAGGAGAAGGTGAACGCCGGTCACGTCCTCGCCTACTCCCGGGGGACGGGCGAGGCGCCGGACGTCGAGTACGCCGCGCTGTTCGCCAAGGCCTTCGGCCAGGCCGACCTGGCGGCGCTGTTCTCCGACCCGGCGCCGAAGCCCGTGCCGACCACCTCGGGCGGGGGCGCGACCACCACGGCCAAGGGCACGGCGGACGCGCCCGGCACCGGCGGCGGGAAGGTCGGCCGGCCGGCCCCGGTGGCGACCGAGGGCGGCGCCAAGGCCGGCCCGGACCGCCCCAAGCCGGTCCGGACGGGCAGCAGTTGGAGCGACACCACGCTGGTCGACGAGCCGGTGGGCCAGGCCCGTCCGGGCAGGACCGTCGGCGGCCTCGACGAGACGACGCACGCCACCGCCACCGCCTCGCCCCAGCCGGCCCCCGAGCGGCCCCGGCCCGGACGGACCACCGGCGGCGGCCCCGAGCACCACCCCGAGCACGGCCCCGCCGACCCGCCGCAGCCGCCCGCGCGCAAGCGCGGCCGGGACACCTACGAGAGCGGCTCCGGCGGCACCGACCTCCCGCTCCCGCCGGAGCCCGCCAAGCGCCCCAGGGCCGGGCAGGACGCGGCCCCGCGCCCGCTGGACTCCTTCCTGCACGAGTTCTCCGGCGGCGGCTACCGCGAGCCCGGCCCGGCGGCCCGGCACGCCCTGGAGCAGGCGCTGGCGGGCCCGGACGGACCGAAGAAGTTCGCCCACCCCGAGGAGTTCGTCAAGCTGATCAACCCGGACGGCGACCACAGCCTGCTGGGCGACGTCAACTGCGTGGCGGCCGCGATGGCCTTCCACTCCACCTTCCGCGGTGAGCCGCAGGTCGCGCCCACCCTCTCCGCGCCCCACCCGGGCGCGGCCGGCGACCTCCAGCACTGGGCCGGGCAGGCGGCCGAGTACCTGGGCCTCGGCGGCGCGGCGCTCGACGAGGTCGCCCTGCGGGTCGCCGCCGGCGGGCCCGGCTCGGCCGCCGTCGTCCTGGCCTGGACCGAGGACGGCCGGGGCCACGCCTGGAACCTGGTCAACGTCCCCGGCGACGGCCTGGTCTGGGTCGATGCCCAGCAGGGCCTGCACTCCCCGGGCGACCGGCCGCTCCCGCAGGACGTCACCCGGGTCTGGGCGATCGCGCACGACGCCGACAACTGGCCGCTGCGCGGCGACGGTTCGTTCAACAGCGCCGCCGACCACCCGGACGAGCGGTCGGCCCGCCCCAGGCCGGCGGACGCCTTCACCGGTACGGACGGGCCCGCGCCCCCGGTCACCGACGACGCCCGCCCCGGGCCCGCGCACGTCGAGCCGGTGCCTGTCGAGCCCGCTCACGTCGAACCCCC
This sequence comes from Kitasatospora sp. NPDC089797, assembly GCF_040684795.1. Taxonomy (NCBI): domain Bacteria; kingdom Bacillati; phylum Actinomycetota; class Actinomycetes; order Kitasatosporales; family Streptomycetaceae; genus Kitasatospora; species Kitasatospora sp. NPDC089797. The sequence continues at coordinate 23,956 of NZ_JBFBGS010000012.1, forward strand.
GCACGTCGAACCCGCCCGTCCGGAACCGGCGTTCGCGCCGCCGGGCGAGCGCGTCCCGGTCGCCCCCGACGGCCTCTGCCTGCTCCACTCGGTGGCCGTCGGCCGCCCTGACACCGCCATGACGGTCGACGCGATGAAGCGGGCGGTCTCCGACCACCTCACCCGGCAGGGCCCCGGAAAGCTCCCGCCCGAGGTCGCCCGCGGCTACCGCAAGATCGCCACCGCCGACCTGGGCGAGCAGCTGGCGAAGCGGACCCGCCCCGAACTGCTCAACGGCCTGCTGGACCTCGGCGTCGGCGGCGTCGACACCCATGAGGTGGTCCCCGCGCCGCTGCTGCGCGACCGCTACGTCACCGCGCTCGCCGAGGAACTCGCCGGTCCGGGCGGAGACACGGCCGCCGCCCGGGCACAGGCCGAGCAGCGCGTCACGTGGAAGTTCAAGAACCCGGACGAGCAGCGGGCGGCCGAGCAGTACCTGCGCGACCACGGCCGGGAGCCGGCCGCCGACCCGCACGACCTGCGCCGCCAGTACGTCGACGAGCGGGTGGCCCGGGGCGAGGACCGCGGCACGGTCGAGCAGGAGGTCGGCTGGAACCTCGCCGACGGCGCCGTCGGCTCCCGGGAGCAGTTCGAGTACCTCGTCGGCCGCCCGGAGCAGATCGGGCTGCACGACCTCTCCGACGCCGGCCTCGCCGACCTCCAGGTCTGGCACCGCACCATGTCGGACGCCCCGCTCTCACCCGCGGAGTTCGCCGGCCTCCAGGACGCCGTCCGGAACTGGGAGCGGTCCTGGTGGCGCGGCTTCGGCGAGACCTTCCCGCCGCTGCTCGCCGACGCCCTCGGCCTGCGGCTGCGGATCCTCGGCCCGAACGGCAGCGGCGGCCACACCGAGTACCTGCGGTACGGGCCCACCGACGGCCACCAGGTGACGGTGTACTACAACGGCACCAACCACTACGACGGCAGCCGTACGCCGCTTCCGACGCCGGTCACTGACACCCCGACGCCGGAGCGGACGGCCGGGCACGACGGACCGGTGCCGCCGCCGGTGCCGCACAGCGTGGCCACCGTCAGCGGAGGCGGAGGCGGTGCCATGGACCGGCCGGGGCCGACGACCGAGGGCCCCGAGCCGGCGGTGAAGACGGAGAGCGCCCCCGCGCCCAAGGTCGAGTCCGCGCGCGGGACGGAGTCCACGCCGGAGTCCACGCCGGAGTCCACGTCCGAGTCCACGTCCGAGCCCGCGGCCGGGCCGCACCGCCCCGAGGTGCCGAGCATCGTCATCACCGAGGCGGAGCACGACCCCCTGCTCCACCCGGCCGCCCCGGCCTCCCCGCCGGCCTCGGTGCTGGCCGTGTCCGTGTTCTCCACCGAGTCCGGCGGCAGCCACCACAACCCCTACGAGGACCCGGCGTTCACGCCCAGGACGCCGCTCGGCCCGGACGAGCTGCGCCTGCCCCCGGCCCGGATCACCCACCACCGCCGGCTGTCCGCCTCCGACCTGGTGGTCGGCCTGCACCACGGCGACACCGCCGTCCACGAGCAGATCGTCAAGCTCTTCGAGTCGGCCTTCACGAACGACCTGCCCGCCGCCCGCACGCTCGCCCGGGACTACTTCGACCCGGACGCGCTGCGCCCACGGCTGACCGCGCTGTCCCGGGGCGACGTCTGGGAGGCGCCGTTCGACGCCAACGGCTGGGCCGGGAAGATCTCCGTCCGGGTCGACGTCGACGGACTGGTGCACCAGGACACCGCGAAGAGCGTCGAGTTCGAGAACGGCTCCGACCGGCACGCCTCGGTCGGCCTGCAGACCGACACCCTGCACCGCTTCAACGCCTCCGTGCAGGCCAAACTGAAGGCCGGGAAGGCGGACCTCACCGAGACCCTCGGCTACCAGCACGACGCGCTGAAGGGCGGCACCTCGGTCGAGTTCGGCCGGTCCATCGCCCGCGGCAAGACGGTCGAGCCGGGCGCGCTGTTCGCCGGGAAGCTGCACCTCGCCGTCGACTTCTCCGAACTCACCCACCACGGCAAGCCGGTGCCCACCGGGCCAGGTGAGCAGGTGCACCGGCTGGACATCGGGGCCACCGTCGGCATCCCCGTCCGGGACACCCTGGACGCCCACGGCGCCCCGGTGCCGCCGGACCGGGACAAGCTGTTCGCCCCGCCCCAGCGGGTCGTCGACGGCCAGCGGCTCGGCGGCTCGGACATCGTGCTCGACGTCTCCACCCACCGGCACGGCCGCCCGGACGCCGACCACCCGATGCAGGAGGTGCTCGACGGCGTCGAGAGGACGGCCGAGGAGACGCTCGGCGACCTGTGGCCGGCGCTGCGCGAGAAGCTCACCGCCGAACTGGACACCACCCGGCTGCAGCAGGACCTCAAGAGCATGATGTCCGGTGAGCCCACCCGGATCGAGGTGGTCGACAAGACCGGCTTCGTCACCGGTTCGGTGGAGATCACCGCCTCGGTCAAGGCGATGTGGCAGCACGGGACCACCCCGCAGACCGAGTTCAACGTCGGCACCGGAGTCCAGCGGGTCCGCACCGAGCTGGCGAGCAGCGCCGACGGCCTGCAACTCCCGCTGCCCGGTGTGCTCTCCGGCAGCGCGGTCGACAAGTCGACCGGCACCGGCGGCGGTGGCCTCCAGCTGATCAAGGACAGGGTGCGGATCTCCGGCAGCAGCCAGGAGGTCCTGCTCACCACCAAGACCAAGGGCCCCGGCGTGGTCTACGACGGCCGGGCCGAACTCACCCTGACGTTCGCGAAGGACTCCCCGCTGGGGAGGGCCGGCGGCACCGCGACGACCTCCGTCGACTTCCGGACCCTGATCGAGCAGGCCGAGGCCCGCACCGTCAAGGACACCGGCACGGGGGACCCGACCCTCTTCGTCGCGACCGAGTCCCAGCCGCCGCACGGGCCGAAGACCTTCGAGCCCGGCACGACCGTCCCCAGCCCGCCCGACGGCGTCTGGCGCCGCCCCGACGGCACCGGCGGCGGCCTCGGCGACACCGCGACCGTCCGCGACCTGCCCACCGTCGGCCCGCTCCACCAGGAGGTCGACCGGCTGGGCCGGGAGGTGCTCGGCGGCGCCTGGAAGGAGGTCGAGCGCGACGTCCAGCAGCTGTTCAGCCACCCGATGGTGGCCTCCCACCTGACCGCGATGACCCGCGGCACCGCGCTGGAGCTGCCCGAGCAGATCGCCGGCACCCTGCTCCGACACGGCGTCAAGGTCTCCGCCACCGCCCACGTCACCGAACTGGAGTACAAGCGGCCCAACGCCAAGGCCGAGCTCAACCCGGTCGACGAGACCAGCTCCTTCGACTCCGGCCGCAGACTGCTCTCGGACACCAAGTCCGGCCAGGGCGCGGCCGGCGGCACCGCCACGCTCTCCGGCAAGACCACCCTGGACGTCAGCGGCGGCTACTCCCGCCAGGTCCGCGACCGCGACGGCTGGCGCGACGGCAGCTCCCACAAGGTGTACGCCAACGGCAAGTACGCCCGCCCGCAGGAGATCTACGACGCGGGCATCGGTGTCGAGGTCAGGCTCACCGTGGACGGCAAGGAGCACACCGTCACCGTCCCGATCCGGGCCGAGGTCAGCCTCGACGCCACCGAGACCGGCCGGCACACCGTCGGCCCCGACGGCCGGGCGCGGTTCACCGGCCCCGGCACCGGCACCCCCGTCACCCACCGGGGCCCCGCCGAACCGCACGACCCGCCCCGCCGGATCACCGACCGCGGCGCGATGAGCGCCTCCGACGTGGTGCACAGCCTGGGCAACGGCGACACCGCCGTGCTGAAGGGCATCGAGAAGACCCTGCGGCAGGAGTTCGGCCACGTCCCGGACGACGTGCTGAGCCGGATCAGGAGCCGCTTCGACCCGATCGCCCTCAAGCCGCAGCTGTCCAAGCTGAGCCGCGGCGGTCAGCTCACCGAGCACCTGAAGATCCACGGCTGGGAGACCACCGTCACCGTCAAGGCCGGTCTGGGCAAGGACTTCCGGCACACCGACACGGTCGAGAAGTTCGAGTTCGAACTCGGCACCCAGACCAGGGTGTCCACCGGTGTCAGCAAGGACCGGCGGGTCCGCGACGTCTTCTCGGCGCCGCTGCGGTTCAAGCTGCCCTACGTCGACCTCGGCCTCAACCTCGCCCGCCGCAACGACTTCGTGCACGGCTCCACCGTCGACAGCACCGGTGCCACCGTGAGCAAGGGCAAGACCGTCGAACCGGCCGGACTGTTCAGCGGCACCGCCGAGTTCACCGTCCACATCGAGTCCAGGAGGCTCGGCCAGACGGTCACCGCGCCCGACCTCACCGTGCCCGTCCGCACCACCGTCGCCGTCCCGCTGCGCGACGCCCCGGCACCCGGCGCGACCGGGCCCGCACCCCTGAAGAAGCCGCTGGACCCGCCCGCCCGGATCGAGCGGACCCACCGGCTCGGCGCCTCCGACGTCGTCACCGACGTCCACCCGCTGCGCCCGGACCCCACGGCGGAGCACCACTCGATCGGGGAGAGCGCGGTGGCCGGCCTCGACCGGCGCGGCGCCGAGGTGCTCGGCTCCGACTGGGGCGGGATGAAGGGCAAGATCCTCGAGGCGCTCGACGTCACCAAACTCCAGCCGCAGCTCAAGTCGATGATGTCCGGCCACGAGATCGTGGTGAAGCACGGCCGCAGCACCGTGCGGATCACCGCGGCGGTCTCCCGGCTGGAGCACACCGGCGAGACCTCCCAGACCGAGTTCACCACCGGCACCCAGGTGCAGAAGACGGTCGCCGGCTCGGACGGCGTCACCAGCTACGGCGCCGGGCGCGGCAACACCGTCACCGTCTCCGTCCAGGGCACCAGCAACCCGCTGCCGGTCGGTCCGGCCGTCACCGCCGGCGGCTCGGTCACCCACTCCTGGGGCCACGACCAGCTCGACGTCCAGGCCCAGCGCAGCACCGCGGGCGCGTCGACCAAGACCAAGGTCGCCGGCAGCAGCTACACCGGCGAGGCCACCCTGTACTTCCGGATGGAACGCCGCCCGCTGCTGCCGCTCGGCGACCCGAACCGGCTGGTCCCCGGGGGCCGCGACCACGCCCCCGGCACCGCCTTCGAGCAGGTCACGTCGGCCGCCGGGCAGGCCTGGCGGGAGCTCCGCAGGCTCGGCACCACCGTCCATGCCGTCGGCACCGCGAAGATCGGCTTCGAGGCGGCCGTCGAGGCGGGCGACGGCCGCCCGTCGAAGGGGCCCCGGCCCACCCCCTTCGAGGCGCCCGAGCACCGCACCGCCCCGGCCCCGCCGCCCGCGCCCACCGGACCGCCGGTGGAGACCGTGGTCAAGGCGCCGCCCGCCCGGGTCTGGAGCGAGGGCCTGCGCGACGTCGACGTGATGCGCTGGCTCGGCGACGCCGGCGGCGTCCAGGACATCCTGCGGCTGCGCGGGCCCGAGTTCTTCGGCGCCCGTACCTGGGAGCGGATGGAGGGCGTCGCCCGCAACACCGCCGACCACACCCAGCTCGCCAGCCACTTCGGCTCGGCGACCCGGGGCGAACCGCTCGGCACCCCCTCGCCCGGCCGTCGGCGGCTGGTCACGGACGGCGACGTGCAGGTCAACCTCAAGGTCCTGCAGCTGGAGTACGACCGCAGCGACGGCAAGGTCGAGTTCAGCCCGGCCAACGCGACCTCGACCAGCTCCACCAGGACCCGGCTCGACTGGTCGCTCTGGGGCGGCCAGGTGCAGGGCGGGGTCAAGACCGAACTCGGCCCGGTCGAGGGCACCTTCCAGGGCGTCGTGGGCGGTTCGCACCGCAACCGGGAGGGGCTGTCGCTCGGCGACACCGGGCAGGTGGTCTCGCACGCGAAGTTCAACACGCCGATGGCGCGGTACGACGGCTTCGCCGAGGTCGAGGTCGTCTTCTCCAAGGGCGACGAGCGGGTGGTGGAGAAGGGCGTCATCCCGATCACGGTGGACATCCCGGAGCGGGAGACCACCGACGCCACGGTGATGAGCGACCACTACCTGGCGTTCAGCGCGGACGAGCCGAACGGGCTCGCCACGCCGAAGCACCCGGTGCCGGAGGCCGCGCCGACGCCGACGCCGACGCCGATGCCGGAACCGGCGCCCGAGGCCGCGCCGAAGCCGGCGCCCGGGAGCGGGCCGGAGCCGGAGACCGCGCCGAGGCCCGCCTCCGCCGAGGAGGACGTCTTCCGCTCCCTCACGGACGAGCCCCGGATGCCGTCCCCGTCCCCGTCCCCGTCTCCGTCTCCGGAGCCGGAGCCCACCCCGACCGTCGGCCACGTGAGGACCGGCCGGCCGACCCTCGTCGACGGCGACCCGCTCCCCGAGCCGCAGTCCGCCGTGATCGAGACCATGCCCGCGCCGGAGCCCGCGCCGGAGCCCGAACCGGCACCGGAGCATCGCGCCCCCAGGCTCTCGGAGCTGATCCCCGAGTCCTCCTGGTGGCGCCTGTTCATCGACCCGAACGTCCACGCCGAGGCGCTCTCGCTCTCCCCGGGCGACGCCGCGAACCACCTCGACCGCACCAAGTACCCGGGCTTCCGCCAGGGCATGACGGAGCTGTTCCGCGAGGTGCTGGACGGCCCGCCCGGCGGCCGGGAGCGTTCGCGGATCGACGCCCGCGCCTACGAGGAGCTGCACGGGCTGGCGACCCGTCACCTGGTCGAGGGCTCCGGCGCGAACGTCGCCACGGTCTGGTCCGGGACCAAGGACGGGACCTTCACCACGATGCGCGGCACCGGCCGGACGTCCATGGCCGCCGACCTGGCCGACGAGCGGATCGGCGGCCACAAGCTGGTCGCCGACTTCACCGCCGGCCCGGTCGCGCGCGAGGACAAGGCCCCGCTGGTGCTGTTCACCCGCGGCCAGAGCCGCGAGGGCATGATCTCGATCAACTACCCGCACGGCACCGCGCCGGACCACGTCCAGGCCGCGCTGGACCACTACTACGCCGAACTCGGCGCGGCCACCGACGACCACGGCAAGCTGGTCGCGATCGCCCGGGTGACCAGGTCGCTGCAGATGATCCAGCCGTTCACCGACGCCAACAGCCGGGTGAACGTCAGCGTGCTGATGCAGAAGTTCCTGCTGGAGAACGGCTTCCGGCCCGCGGTGCTGACCAACTCCTTCGAGCTGTTCCTCGGCGGCTACACCGCGCACGAGATCGCCGACCACCTGGTCGAGGGCATGGACCGGTTCGACCGGCTGGCCGCCGGCGCCGCCGGGGACCTCTTCAACACCGAGGCCGGCCCGGCCGACCACGTGGTCACCCAGGTCGCCGACGCGGTCGGCCTGCCCGCCGGCACCGCCCCGGGCGATGCGGCCGTGCGGCACCGTCAGGTGCTCGACCTGGTCCGGTTCGGCCGCTCGGTGTACGGCGACGGCGTGCCCGCGCTGGACGAGCACGGCATCCGGCTGCTGCGCAACGTCCACGAGCTGTCCGGCCTCGCCCACGGGAGCTTCCCCGGCCGGTCCACCGCGGAGGCCGCCGCGAGCTACGCCCACCGGCTGCACGGTGGCGGCCCCGAGCCCGTCACGACGGAGCACCTGCGGACGGCCGCCGACGCCGTCGGCGAGGTGCTCGCCGCGGGGAAGCCGCTCACCGAGGACAACCTCCGGGCCGAGCTGCGCCCGGTGACCACGTCCACGCTGCTCAGCGACACCGACCTGGCGAACTTCCGGGGCGTCGTGCACGACGAGACGCCGTCCGCCCCGCTGCCGGACTCCGACCGCCCGGCCGGGAAGCCCTCCTGGGAGTCGGTGGCCTACCGCGCCCCCGAGGACGGGCGGACCCCGGTGCCGCTGGACGTCCACGAGCTGTCCGACGGCGGGCCGTTGGACGCGGACGGCCTGGCGGAGAAGCTGATGCCGAAGCTGTCCTCGCTGGACATGGGGTCGTTCCGGCTGGTGCTGCGGGCCGAGGACGGCTCGCTCGGGGCCGACCCGCTCGCGACCGTCCGGCACACCGCGGACATGCTGATGACCCCGGTCGACCTGCTGCTGGCCGACCGGCACGGCGACGTGCACCTGGTGAGCTTCGACGACGCCGGGCGCCACGGCGACCCGCAGCTCCTGGAGCAGCACCACCACGGCCACGACACCGCCCCTGACCGCCTGCCCGAACCCGACCGCCCGCCCGGGCCCGACCGGGTGCACGAGATGGCGGACGCCCTCGGCACCGCCCACCAGGGCACGGACACCCGCTGGTTGGCGGACCCGGACAGCCCGGCCGGGCAGCTGCAGGAGACCGGCAAGGCGCTCTCCCGCTTCCCCGAGGACCCGCGCTTCCTCTCCGTCGCCTTCCACTCGGAGCACACCGACGGCGCCCCGACCTGGCACGGCGAGCGGGTCGGCCCGGAGGAACTGGCGGCCGTCCTGGTCGAGTTGCGCGCACGCGGGGTCTGGCCGGAGGGCAAGCCGCTGCGCTTCCCCGCCTGCGACTTCGGCACCGGCGGCGCCGGCTCGTACGCGGCCGACGTGCTGCGGGCGCTGCGCGGCCGGGTGAACGGCCCGCTGGAGGCGTACGTCCCCGAGGGCAGGCTGTGGTTCGTGCCCAAGCCCACCGGCCCGTTCACCGTGGAGGAGGCGGGCCCGGGGCACCTGGTGGTGGCCAGGACGGTCGGCTTCGACGCCGACGGGCTGCCGGTCGTCGTCCCGGGCGGAAAGTGGCTCAAGGTCTCGCTGCCGGAGGAGACCGCGGGGGAGACCTCGGAGCACACCTCGGAGCACACCGCGGGGGAGGCCCCGGGCGGGCACCCGCAGCACGAGCCGCAGGTCGAGGAGTTGGGCGCCCACCTGCCCGCCGACCTCTCCGCCGCGCACGACCCGGGCACCGGCCTGCCCGAGGGCCTGCACTGGGCCCCCGGTCCGGACCTGCCGCACGAGATGCCGGGCGCGACGCCGTTCGGCCGGCGCGCGCTCTACGACGCGCCCGAGTACGCGGCCGCGGCCCGCGACTTCGAGCTGAGACTCGGCGAGTACTGCTTCCAGTCGAAGGACGCGGAGGCGGCGACCCGCAGGACCCTGGGCAAGCTGCTCTCGGTGTTCCAGAAGGCCTACCCCGGCAAGCAGTTGCCGGAGCTGGTCAGGGCCCTGCTCAAGGACGACCCGACCTCCTCCGGGCAGGTCGGCACCCAGCTGTCCGGTCCCGAGATGGCCGCCCTGCTCAAGGAGGGCAACACCCGTGAGCTGATGACGGCCTTCTTCAACGGGGCCTACTTCGGCGACTCGGAGATGAGCCTCAAGAAGCTGTGCAACGAGATCATCGCGGGGAAGGACTGGAAGCGGGCGGAGGACCTCGGGCTGAACGTCCCGGCGCTCAAGGAGTCCCACGCGTTCCTGGAGGGCGCCTTCCGCAAGGGCATGCACGAGCTGCTGACCCGGATCAACCCCAAGACGGCGACGATGTTCGAGAACGACGTCTTCGGCACCGGCAACGTGCTGTCCCAGTCGAGGACCGCGCTCTCCGACGGCATGGGCTACCTGAGCAGCATCCGCTCCCGCACCCCGCGGCCGGAGAGCGAGATCCCGGCGCCGTCGGCCCGCGAGTTCAAGCTCACCGGCGTCGAACTGAGCAAGCGCGAGCTGGAGTTCCTCAAGGTCAATCCGCTGGCCTGGGGCATGACCGGGATCGAGGTGCGCAAGCTGCGCTGGGAGGACGTCCCGCACCTGGAGAACGGGGCACCCGACCTGGAGGCCCTCCGCAACGAGCCCGGCGTCCAGGACGTGTTCGTGGAGCGGGACCCGGACACCCGGCAGAACGCGGTGTTCACGGTGGTGGAGAGCCCCGGGGGCCGGCTCGGGGCGGGCGAGATCGGCCCCGACCAGCCGCTCAGCCTGCGCACCGGCGCGATGGTGCACAAGCTGGACGAGGGCTCCGCCTGGCACCAGGAGGCCAACGGCGAGAAGGGCATGCGGCTGGTCGCGGGCATCTCGGCGACCGCCGCCAAGATGATGACGGCCTTCAAGCTGCTCGGCGTCACCGACGTGGAGCCCGACCACATGGTCAAGGCGCTGCTCGGCTGGATGCTGCCCACCAGCGACCACTCGGTCTACGAGATCCTCAAGGGCGTCGAGCTGACCGGCACGATCACCCCGCTGCACGAGTCCACCCTCAAGTCCGCCGAGGAGATGTACCGGAACCTGCCGGGGATCCCGCTCGCCCAGGTGCGCGAACTCGTCGGCAAGGACCACATGCTGCCGCACGAGCAGGTCTACACCGCCAAGATCAGGGCGGAGGAGGGCGGGTTCGGCGAGCCGGCCGCCCGCCACCGGACACTGATCGACGAGCGCTACGGCATCTTCAAGCAGCTCGCCGAGCACGTCCCGGCGGACCGCATCGTCGGTGACGACGAGGTCGTCGAGGGCGTCCGGAAGTGGCTGGCGGACAACCGGATGACGCCGGAGGAGGTGATGGCCAGGCTCACCCCGGCGCACTTCTACGCCCTGGCCGTCTACACCGGCCCGGCGTTCCCGCTGATCAACGTGATGATGCGGTTCGGCGGGTCCTTCGACAAGGCGATGCACGTCCAGGTCAAGCACATGCTCTTCGGCTCGGAGACCACGCCCAACTCGCTGTCCCAGCACCCGGCGATCAAGGAGCTGCTGAAGCGGACCGTCTTCGCCGACAAGGCCGAGGCGAACCGGCACCAGGCCCACGTGATGAAGGTCGTGGAGAAGGAGGTCCTGCCGGACCTCAAGCGGGAGATGCGCGAACACGAGCGGATGCTCCGCTCGGCGCTGGACCTGCTGCCGGCCGCCGAGGGCAAGGTCTACCGCGGCAGCGCCGCCATCTCCATCAAGGGCGTGACCGCGCTCTCCCCGGTGTACGGCCGCAAGCACGTGACCCACCGCGACTTCACCAGCACCAGCCGCAGTTCGGCCACCGCGATCAAGTTCCGGGACGGCCGCCGGAAGACGGCGGTCACCGAACCGCTGCTGGTCGACATGGAGCTCACCGGCGGCGGCGCGGCCAAGGACATCTCCGCCTTCTCGGTGGAGATGCAGGAGCAGGAGGTGCTCGGCACCCCGATGAGCACGTTCACCGTGAAGGAGCGCCGGCGGGTCGGCGGCAAGCTCCAGATCGACATCAAGGAGGCCAACTCGGCCACCTCGTTCCCCTCACCGGGCACTCCCGGTTCGGCCACCGCCCGGGTGGACACCGAGATCCTCCAGTCCCACCTGGCCAAGCTGTCCGGCCTGCGCGGCATCCGGGACAAGGGCGACCTGTGGGGCCTGGGCATCGACATCGGCGTCCCGAACGCGCGGGGCTTCGGCGTCAAGTCGGTGGCGAGCGCCTTCCCCACCGAACTGGTCAAGCAGGCCGTCGGCGAGAAGACCTGGCACGTCGCCATGCTGGCCTCGGAGCTCCACAACGGCCCGGGCAACCTCGACCTCAAGGCGCTCCAGCACACCCGCCGGGTGACCGACGTGGTCCGGGAGAAGCTCGGCCTCGGCCCGGAGGCCCATGTGACCAGGAGCGAGCTGGACAAGGCCCTGCGGAAGCTGAACAAGGCCGAGGACAACGCCCCGGTCGCGCCGCTGGACCGCCAGCGGCTGGTCAAGCTGGTCCGGGCGCTCAAGAAGCCGGGTGCCCGGGTCACCGCCGCCGAGGTCACCGCGAACTGGGTGCCGCTCTCCGCGGCCGGCCCGGCCGGCCTGGGCGCCCCCGGCACCCCGGGCCACCGGACGCCGGGCACCCCGGGTACGCCGGGCACTCCGGGTACGCCGGGCTCCCCGCTCGCGCCCAACACCCCGACCACCCCCGGCACCCCGCTGACGCCGACCGGCCACCAGGCCGCCCAGCCCGGCGGCCACAACCCGGCCGGGGACCTCCGGCGCCAGCCCGTGCTGACCATCGGCGCGCCGCCGAACCAGAACGCGTGGCACACCAAGCTCCTCGCGATGGACAAGTTCCCGCTCGACGACCGCTTCCTGACCGTGGCGCTGCACTGCGACTCCGGCATCCCGACCCACTACGGCCAGCCGATCCACCCCGGCTTCGTGGTCGACGGGCTCCTCAAGCAGAAGACGGACGGGCACTGGGACGGCGTCAAGCCGGTCCAGTTCGCCGCCTGCAACCTCGGCTACGGCGTCACGGCGAGCTACGTGGCGGACGTGATGACCGAGCTGTGGCGGCGCGACCCCACCATCACGGCGGCGGCCTACGCGGGCGACGGCCCGGTCTGGTTCGTCCCCCGGCTCAACGAGGAGGGACTGGCCAACCACAGGCTGCGCGGTGACCTGGTGGTGGCCCGGCAGGTGGGCATCACCAAGCTGGGCCGGCCGGGCATCTCCGGCGGCGCCCACTGGTACCGCTTCGACCGCCCGGCGGACGGTACGCTCGAACCCGTGGTCGAGAAGCTCGGCCCCTACCTCCCGCCGGACGGCGACGCGAAGGACCGGCCCGAGCACTACTTCCCGGCCGGGCCGGACGACTTCGACCCCGAGCGCAGGCTCTTCGGCGCCGTCCGCTTCGACGACGAGGACCAGCCCGACCACCCGGGTGCGCCCGGACCGCAGGACCACCCGGACGAGTCCGGACCGCAGGACCCGCCCGACCGGCAGAACCCGTTCGACGACGACCGGCCGGACCCCGGGCTGGCCGACCAGATCTTCCAGGAGCTGAACACATGACCGCGGAGTTCACCCTCGCCGCCGTCTTCGACGCCGTCGACCCGCTGACCGGGCCGGAGTTCCACGAGGACCACCCGGTGATCGGCGACCCGGCCGAGCGGGAGGCCCTGGTCGGGTACCTGGCCGCGGCCACCGTCGTGCTGATGACGCCCAGCCTGATCGACGACGTGCTCGACCCGGAGCGCGCGGGCGGCGTGCCGATGGACTACCGCTGCGACGGGCGCTGGATCTGGACCGACACCGTCACCTACTACCTGGACCGGTACGGGCTGGCGCCGGACCCGGGGCTGCTCGCGCACGTCCGGGAGCGGGTCGCGGCGGGGGACGGGCCGGCCACGCTCGCGCCGGACGTCCAGGAGCGGGCGGTGGCCCGGCTGCTGGCGCCGCCGGCCGGCGGGCAGGAGACGGTCTGGGAGGTCACCGAGGGAGCCTGAGCCCTCGTACGGCGACGGCCCTGGTGCCGGTGGGGATCCACCGGCACCAGGGCCGTCGCGCGTGGGCCCGGGTCAGCCGGTGTGCCGGCCCCGGCGCCGCTCGCGGGCCAGGCCGAGGGCCACTCCGCCCACGAGCAGGGCGCCGCCCGCGACGGTCAGCATCGTGGACACCCCCTCCGAGCCGGTCGAGGCCAGGCTGCTGCCGGAGGAGCCGGCCGCGGCCGCCGCGCCGGTGCTGCTGCGGTCCGCCGACGGCGTGCCGGTGGCGGTGCCGGTCGGCGCGACCGTGGTGGCGCTCGGGGAGGCGGTCGCAGTGCCCGGCGCGGTGCTGGGCTTCGGTGCCGGGGTGCCGGTCGGGGCGGTGCCCGGCCCCTCGGTCGGGGTCGGGGTCGGCTTCGGGGCCGGGGCGGTGCCGCCGCGCTCGGCGAGCTGCTGGGCGTACAGGCTCTCCGGCTGGACGGGCGTGCCGGTGGACACCAGCTCCCCGGTCTGGCGGCCCTCGACCGGCGTGCCCCGGGTGCCGAACGCCCAGTTGTGCGCGGTGGGCGGGTTCTCCACGCCGTAGTAGCCGACGTTGGCGTTCCACATCACCTGGTTGGCGCCCGCCCAGCCCTGTCCGGAGCCCGCGTTGGCCCGGTTGGTGAGCGCCAGGTCGTCGCTCGGGCCGCGCGAGTGCAGCATCGTGATGTCGTCGTACAGGGTGCCGGTGGCCCAGCGCTGGTGCGGGCCGGCGTCCAGCCGGAAGCCCCCGGTGTTGTCCGAGGTGCAGTGCGAGAACACATTGGGCCCGGCGACCCGGGCGCCGGTCAGCCAGGCGTGCACATTGCTGCCGCTGACCTTGCAGTTGACGACCAGGCTCTGCTGGCCGTCGATGCTGTACGCGCCGGGCTGGGCGAACGGCGAGCGCTGGGGGACGGCGTGCTCCATGCCGGTGGCGGCGGTGTCGGTGACGGTGACCCGGGAGGCGGTGGCGCCGATCGAGCCGACGCCCGCGCCGAACCGGTCGGCGGCGATGTCCCGGGCCCAGGCGTCCTGGACGGCGGCGAAGTCCACGAAGCGGCTGGCGAAGTAGCCGTGCTCGTCGTAGCCGGGTGCCGAGGTGAAGGCCGAGCCGTCGGCGCTGAAGCCCTCCACGCCGACCTGGGAGATCCGGCCGGGGAAGTCGTACGCCCACACCTTGGCGTGGGTGTACTGCTTCTCCAGGGCGTTGGTCAGCGGGATGTCGATCGTCACCTTGTTGCCGTCGATCGCGCTGACGGTGCGCTGGAACTCCTGGCCGTCGTTGGGGGTCCACGGCTTGGAGGGGGTGCCGTCCGGGCGGGGCGGGATGTGGTCCATGCCGAGCGCCTTGATCCAGGCGTCCTCCTGCGGCCGCTGCACCACGATCTGCTGGCCGACCTTGAGGCCCGCGGTCGAGTCCAGGGTCAGCGTGGTCGCGCCCACCGGAACGTAGTCGTCGGTGACGGCGTGGTCGGCGCCGGTCTTCTGCGGCGCGCCCTCACCGGCCAGCTCGACCAGCGGCCGCGGCTCGCCCGAGGCGACCAGCTTGGTGCCGCCGCCCCCGCTCCCCGCGCCGCGCAGCACCACGCCGGAGGCCTTGATCCGCAGCGGCTTGCCGACCCGGAAGGTGCCGGCCGACAGCTGCACCGCGCCGCGCAGCCCGTCCGGCCCCTGGGGCAGGGCCGCGACCTTGTCCAGCGCCGCCTGGATGCGGTCGGCGTCGTCGCCGCTCGCGGCCGGGTCCAGGGTCACGGCGGCCTTGGCGGTCGGCAGCGGCTGGGCGCCGTTGCGGTACCCGGCGTAGGAGAAGTCCGGGATCCGGTTGCCCTGGGCGTCGTGGCCGTACACCAGCCGGCCGTCGGCGACGTGCAGCCAGTCCGTCCCGCCGCCGGCCGGTGCGTCGGGCGCGGAGCTGCCGGGGGCCGGGTGCGGACCGGCGGCGAGGGCGGCCGGGGCCGCCCAGCCGACGCCGAGTCCGGCCAGTCCGGCCAGGGCGGAGACGGCGACGGCGGCGCGCAGGGCGGTGCGCCGGCCGGCACGGGCAGGGGACATGGGCTCTCCTCGGTCGGGGCCTGGAACAGGTCGACAGGGTGAACGCCCCGCCCCGGCCGGGCGGTTCACCGGTCGGGCCGGTCCGTGCGGAAATTTCCGCCGGGACGGTGAACCGGACCCGGCGGTCCGTCCGTGCTCCGTGGCGGAGACGTCGGCGGCACGGGTGTCGGGGTCTCCCGGAACCGGGACACCGGGACGGCGGGACGACGACGGGAGCCAGGGAGCAGTGGTGGGCACGAGCCAGGACGAGAACGGCGGCGGATCGACCGGGTACCAGCTGCCGGTGCTGGCCTGGGGGATGGACGAGGAGGGGGCACAGGAGCCGGTCGGCGCCGCCGACCCGGCCGGGCCGGCGGTCGCGGCCGCCCCGCCCGCCGGCTCCCCGATGCCCGCCGTCGCGTCCGTCGCCCCGCTCGGATCTGTGGTAACTTCCGTACCTGCCAAGGCCGTTGAACCTGACGCCGGAGCCGGAGCCGGAGCCGGAGCCGGAACCGCTGTCACGCCTGTCGCAGCGCCCGAACCCGAGCCGCAGCCGCAGCCCGCGCCCGGCCCGTCCGGCCCCGCGCGGCCCGGCGGCTCCGGGGCCGCCCGGCTGGTCGCGCTCACCCGCGCCCTCGGCCAGGCCCCCGCCCGGGCGGCGCGGCACCTCGCCCCCGTCGCCCCCTCGACCGCCGGCCCGGCCGCCACCGGGTCCGGCACCAGCGGGACCGACGAGCCCGGAGCGCCCCGGCCCGCCGAGGAGCGCTCCGGCCGTCGCCGCATCCCCCGCCCGGCCGTCGCGGCCGCCGCGGTCGGCGTCGTGCTGATGGGCCTGCCGCTGGTGCTGGGGCACGGCGAGGTCGGCACCGACGCCGTCGAGCCGATCGGCGGGACCGGTACCAGCCGCCCCGACGCCCCCGCCCCGGCCCCCGCCGCCCCCGTCGGCCCGACCGGGACCGGGACGGCGTCGGCCTCCGCCACCCCAGGGCCGGCGACCCCCACCGGGACGCCCACCGACCCGGCCGCGACCCCGGCCCCCGGCCCGCCCGCCCCCGGAACGCCCGACCAGCCGGCCGCCCCCGGCGTCGCGGTGGCCGCCGCGGCGCCGCCGGTCCAGGCGGCCGGCCCGGCCCCCGCCGGCCACTCCGCACCCGACGCGCCCGCCCGCCCCGCCGCCGCCGGCGCCCAGCCCGGCGGCGCGGTGCAGGCCCCCGCGCCGCCCCCGGCCCAGCCGGCCGGCCCGCCGCCCCAGCAGCCCCCACCGCAGCCCAGGCAGCCGCCCGCCGCACCGTCCTACACCGCCCTGGCCGGGCCGGGCTGCGGCACCGACGGCACCGGCTACCGCGAGAACGGCCGCTCGGGCGGCTCCCGCGACTGGGTCACCAACCACGACGGCGGCACCGGCTGCGACGGCGAGTACACCTCCGTACCGATGTCCGGCGACCGCGGCAAGGACGACGGCAACTCGGTGACCTGGACCTTCTCCACCGGTCCGGTCAGCTCCGGCAGCTGCCGGATCTCGCTGTACATCCCGAACAACGGCGACCTCAAGGCGGTCGGCGGCGCCCCCGCCTACTACACCGTCCAGAACAGCGGCGGCGGAACGGCCGGATCGTTCACGGTCAACCAGCCGCAGAACCGGGGCCAGTGGGTCGGCGTCGGGACGTACCAGCTCAGCGGCGGCCGGATCGGCGTCATGCTGCACACCCGCGGCATCGACTGGGGCGGCACCGCGGGCTCCCGCCTGGCCGCCTCCACCGTGAAGGTCGACTGCACCGGGTGACCCGGTCGCAGCGCACGAAGCAAGCAGACGAAAGGGAAGGCGAGCCATGTCGCGCCATGTGCTGACGGTGTGCCAGGAGCAGGGGGCCGGCGGCACCTACCGCACGATCGGCGAGGCCCTGGAGGCCGCCCGCCCCGGGGCGGTGATCTCGGTGCGCCCCGGGCGGTACGAGGAGAACCTGGTGATCACCAAGCTGGTCACCATCGCCGCCGAGGACGTCCGCGGCACGGTCCGGATCACCCCGCGCCGCGGCTGCGTGGTCCAGGTCGTCGCCGAGGCCGTCCAGCTCACCGGACTGGTGCTGCACGGCCAGGACGACGAACTGCCCGCCGTCGACGTGCCGCGCGGCCAGGCCGCGCTCCAGGACTGCGAGGTGGTCGGCAACTCCTGGACGGCCGTGCTCACCCGCCAGCAGGGCGCGCTGGCCATGCGCGGCTGCCGGATCGTCAACTCGGCCGGCGCCGGCATCGTCGAGACCTCCACCGGCGCCAGCGTCATCGAGGACACCGTCATCGAACACCTCGGCACCTCCGCGCTGGTGATCGGCGAGAGCGCCAACCCGGTGGTGCGCAACTGCGTGCTGCGCGACGCCCGCGGCAACGGCGTGTGCGCCAACGGCGAGGCCCGGGGCACCATCGAGGACTGCGAGATCTCCACCACCGACAAGCCCGCCATCGCCCTGGAGGAGCACAGCACCACCCGCGTCCTGCGCACCGCCGTCCGCGACACCGTGCTCGGCGTCTACATCAGCTCCGCCGCCCGGGTCGAGCTGGAGGACTGCACCGTCACCGCCACCGGCGGCCACGGCTTCGTGCTGGGCAACGGCACCGACCCGCTGCTGCGCCGCTGCCGCGCGGTGCGGACCCGCGGCCACGGCATCCACGTCACCGGGCGCTCGCGCGGCACCTTCGAGGACTGCGAGGTCAGCGGCGCCGAGACGGTCGGCGTGCACGTCGACGACTTCGCCGGACCGGTGCTGACCGGCCTCGTGGTGCGCGACTGCGGCGACACCGGCGTCGACCTCGGCGGCGAGAGCGCCGCCGAACTCGTCCGGCTCGACGTGGTGGACGCCGGCGGCGCCGGGGTGCGGATCGGCGACGGCGCCAACCCGCTGCTGCGCCGGATCACCGTCACCTCCGCGCGCGGCAACGGCGTGGAGGCCGTCCGGGACGGCCGCGGCCGGCTGGAGGACTCCACCGTGCTGGCGGCCGGTCGGGTCGGCGTGCTGGTCGAGGACGGCGCCAACACCTTCGTCGGCGGCACCACCGTGCGCGGCGCCGAGGGCGTCGGCGTGCAGGTCGGCGCGGGCGGCGTGGCCACCCTGCGGGACTGCGAGGTGGCCGAGTCCACCGGGGACGGCCTCGCCGTCGAGGACGGCGGCGACCTGACCTGCACCCGGGTCCGGGCCCGGGCCAACGGCCGGCACGGCCTGCGGATCGGGGCCGGCGCCCGCGCCGTCCTGGGCCGGCTGGAGGCGCTGGACAACACGGCGGACGGCATCCGGGTCGACTCCACCGACGCCGTCCGGGCGACCGACTGCACCGTCACCGGCAACCGCGGCTCCGGCCTGCGGCAGACCGCCCCCAGCAGCCGGCTGTCGGTGGAGAACCTGCAGAGCCGGGAGAACGGTCACCCCGACGCGCACGGCTCGGCGAGCGCCGACGCCGGGACGCGCGGCGCGGCGACCGCCGAGGGCCCGGGCGGGCCCGGTGAACCGTGCGCGCCCGGCGAGCCGCTCCCGCCGGGCGGGGCCGCACCGGCCCCCGCCGCGCCGCGCGGCCCGCTGGAGGTGCTGGAGGCGCTGGTCGGCCTGGCCGCGGTGAAGGAGCAGGTCGCCACCCTGGTCAACCTCAACCGGCTGGCCCGGCGGCGCGAACTCGCCGGGATGCCCGCCCTGCCGATGAGCCGGCACCTGATCTTCGCCGGGCCGCCCGGGACCGGGAAGACCACCGTCGCCCGCCTCTACGGCAGCATCCTGGCCGAACTCGGCGTCCTGCGCAGCGGCCACCTCACCGAGGTCGCCCGGGCCGACCTGGTCGCCGCGATCGTCGGCGGCACCGCGCTGAAGACCACCGAGGTGTTCAACGAGGCGCTCGGCGGCGTGCTGTTCATCGACGAGGCCTACACGCTGTCCGCCGGATCCGGCGGCACCGGGCCGGACTTCGGGCGCGAGGCGATCGACACCCTGGTCAAGCTGATGGAGGACCACCGCGACGACATCGTGGTGATCGTGGCCGGCTACTCCGCCGAGATGACCGACTTCCTGGCCAGCAACCCCGGCCTGGCCTCCCGCTTCAGCCGCACCGTCGAGTTCGCCAACTACGCGGTGGACGAGCTGGTCACCATCGTCGCCACGGCGGCCTCCGGACACGGCTACGAACTCGCCGACGGCACCCGGGAGGCGCTCACCGCGCTCTTCGAACGGATGCCCAAGGGGCCGGACTTCGGCAACGGCCGGGCCGCCCGCAAGGTCTTCGAGGAGATGGTCGACCGCCAGGCCACCCGGCTCGCCACCCAGGCCGAGATCACCGACGAGGACCTCGCGCTGCTGGTCGCGGCCGACACCGGGGCGGCGGACGCCGCCCCGGCCCGGGCCCTGGACAGCACCGGGATCCTCGCCGAACTGCGCGCCATGGTCGGCCTGCCGGCCGCCAAGGAGCAGGTCGAGGACCTGGTCAACCTGATCACCCAGGTCCGCCGCCGCGAGGAGGCCGGCCTGCCGACCGCCGCGATCAGCCACCACCTGGTCTTCGCCGGGCCGCCCGGCACCGGCAAGACCACCGTCGCCCGGCTCTACGGGCGGCTGCTCGCCGAACTCGGCGTGCTGCCCACCGGCCAACTCGTCGAGACCGCCCGCGCCGACCTGGTCGGCCGCTACGTCGGCCACACCGCCCAGCTCACCAAGGAGGCCTTCGACCGGGCCCGCGGCGGCGTGCTGTTCGTCGACGAGGCCTACACCCTCACCCCGCGCGGCGGCGCCGGCAACGACTTCGGCCAGGAGGCCGTGGACACCCTGATGAAGCTGATGGAGGACCACCGCGACGAGGTGGTGGTCATCGTGGCCGGCTACGAGGACGAGATGCGCGGCTTCCTGGCCTCGAACCCGGGCCTCGCGTCGCGCTTCTCCCGGCAGATCGAGTTCGAGCACTACACGGACGAGGAGCTCGTCACCATCGTCGGCCTGCACGCCGAGAAGGCCGGCTACGTGCTGGCGCCGGACACCGTCGACACCCTCACCGGGGCCTTCGCCGCGATGGCGCGCGACCGCACCTTCGGCAACGGCCGCACCGCCCGGCAGACCCTGGAGGGCATGATCACCCGCCAGGCGGGCCGGCTCAGCCGACTGGACGTCTCCGACCTGGCCGAACTCAGCCTGCTGCTGCCGCAGGACGTCGCGCCGGCGCGGTCGGGCGGAGCGGTGTGAGCGGCACCGGCCCGGCGGCGTCCGGCGGCCTCCCCGGGCGGTGCGCGGTGCGGCGGCGGAGGGCGGTGCGGCGGCGCGCGGCCGGGATCGTGCTGGCCGGCGCGCTGTGGGCGGGCACCGTCCCGTCGGCGGCGGCCGCACCCACCCCGGCGCCGTCCGGGGGCGCGGCGGCTCCGCCGGACGTCACCCAGACCCGGCCGGACGTCCAGCGCACCGGCTGCCTCCAGCCCTCGGACCGCACCGCCGACGGCGCCGGCTGGGCCCGGGCCGAGCTGCGCCCCGAGGACGCCTGGCCGGTGAGCCGGGGCGCCGGGGTGACGGTCGCGGTGGTCGGCTCCGGCGTGGACGCCGGGGCACCGGCACTGGCCGGACGGCTCCAACTCGGGCCCCGGCTCACCGGCTCCGGCGACGCCGGCCGCGACTGCGTGGGGTACGGCACCTTCGCGGCCGGGCTGGTGGCCGGGCGCGGCGCCGACGGCGCACCGGCCGGGCTCGCCCCGGACGCCCGGGTGCTGGCCGTGGCGGTCACCGACGACGCCGGCACCACCACCCCCGACCTGCTGGGCGCCGGGATCCGCGCCGCGGTCGACCGGGGCGCGCGGGTCGTCGCGGTCGTGGTGCCCGTCCCCGGGCCGAGCGACGCGCTCTCCGCGGCGGTCGCGTACGCGGCGGCGCACGGCGTGCTGGTGGTCGCGCCGGTCGGCCCGGACGCCCGGGGAACCGGCAGCGCGCCGGTGTTCCCCGCCTCCTACCCGGGGGTGCTCGCGGTCGCCGCGGTCGGCTCGGGCGGCAGCGCGACGGGCGTTCCGGACGGACGGGTGGACCTCTCCGCGCCCGGGCTGGCGGTGACCGGCCCCGGCCTCGGCGGCGGGGTGTTCACCGCCTCCGGCCCCGGCTGCGCCACCGCCCACGTGGCCGGCGCCGCCGCACTGCTGCTGGCGCTGCGCCCGGACCTGACCCCGGAGCAGCTGATCCGCCGGCTGGAGGCCACCGCCTACCACCCCGGCGGCCGGCTGCCGGACGCCGCGGTGGGGTACGGCGAGGTGGACCCGGTGGCGGCCGTGACCGCCTCCTGGTCCACGGCCGGGCCCGGCCCGGCCGCCGCGCCGCCGGTGATCCCGCCGGGCCCGGACCGTTCGGGGGACCGGCGCGCCCTGGCGGTCGCGGGCGGCAGCGCGGGCCTGGTGCTGCTGGTCGGCCTCGGCGCCCTGGCGGCCCGGCTCGGCCGTCGGCGCGGCCGCGCCGACGGGGGGAGTCCGGCGAGCCGTCCGACACCGTCCGCCCCGTCGGCCGTGAATCGCTGAACATCCGGAAGCACGTCAGCCGTTCACCTCCATGACAGGAACGGAAGGGCCCGGTCCACGGGCCGGGCGGACGGATGAGGCGGGATCCGATGGCGATGACGACGGTCACGGCGGCGGGGCTGGACGACGAGGAGACGGCGCGGCGGCTGATCGGCTCGTGGCTGGCCCGGGACACCGGCCGGGAGGACGGTCCGGAGGGCGCCGCCGAGGCCCTGC
The DNA here is from genome assembly GCF_040684795.1 of Kitasatospora sp. NPDC089797. Taxonomy (NCBI): domain Bacteria; kingdom Bacillati; phylum Actinomycetota; class Actinomycetes; order Kitasatosporales; family Streptomycetaceae; genus Kitasatospora; species Kitasatospora sp. NPDC089797. Next base: position 45,785 of record NZ_JBFBGS010000012.1, read on the forward strand.
CGAGCGGCTGGAGCGTGCCGCCGGCACCCGTGCGGGAGGTGCTGGCGGTGACCCGAAGACTGGCGCTCCAGGGCCTGGCCGGGCGGCCCCGGCCGACGCCGGGCGCCGTCGACCTGCTGCTCGCCCGCGTCCTGGTGGTCGACGAGCACCCGTCCGCGGCGGGCTGGAGCGAGCGCGAGCGGGCCGAGCTCGGCGACTGGGTCGCGGTGCTGATCCGGCGCTTCGGCGAGGCGGGCGTCCAGCGGCTCGGTGCCGCCCTGGTGACCGGTCGCTGACCGGGGCGACGCTCCGCCGGTGGTGCGGGTGGGGGCGCGCCGGTCGGGCTGAAGGCCCGTCGGTGCGGCGCGCCGGCCCGCCAAAGCCCGCCAACGCGGGGGCCGCGCAGGTCGTTGGTCGATCGTTGGGCGGAATTTGGCGGCGGCTGGAACGGTGGTCCCGTCAGGGCGAGGCCCCGGGGACCGACATCGAACAGCACCCCGCCGCTCCTCGCCGACGCCGTTGTACCGGAGCGAAGGACAGAGCCGTGGCCGTGGAAGCCGCCGCTTCCCCCGAAGGGGCCCCACAGGGCACCGACCAGCCCGTGCGGGGCCGAGCGACCCTGGACCAGGACACCCTGGCGGAGCTGTACCGCCTGCACGGCCCGTACCTGATGCGGGCCATGCTGAGAGTCACCAGCGGTGACCGCGGCAAGGCCGAGGACATCGTGCAGGAGACCCTGCTGCGCGCCTGGCAGAACCCGGCCGCCATCGAGCGGGGCCTCGAACAGAGCCGGCCCTGGCTGTTCACGGTGGCCCGCCGGATCGCGATCGACCACTACCGGATGGCCACCGCGCGGGTCCAGGAGGTGGCCGACGAGGCCCCCGACGAGCGCCCGGCCGCGCATGACGCGTACGACCAGGCGCTCGCCGCCCGGGACCTGGAGACCGCGATGGCCGAACTCCAGCCGCACCACCGGGAGGTGCTGGTGGAACTGCACCTGCGCGGCCGTTCGATGACCGAGGCGGCGAAGGTGCTGGGCGTCGCGGTGGGGACGGTGAAGTCCCGCAGCTTCTACGCGGTGCGCGCGCTGCGGCCGATCCTGGAGGCGCGGGGAATCGGCGTCGCGGTCTGATCCCCGGTCGCCCGCTCGATCACCGCGATCCGCGCCCCGAGTTCGGCCGCGTTCCGGGTGTCGCCCGAGCGCTGGTGCAACTCCCGTGCCCGGCCCAGGCGTTCGGCCGCCTCCCGGGGGCGGTCGACGGCCAGCAGGAAGTCCGCGTAGTGCTGCTCGACCGCGGCCTCCAGGTGCCGCGCCCCGCTGGCCCGGCAGCGTTCCGCCGCCTCCAGCCAGCCCTGCTCGGACTCGGCGGCCCGGCCGAGGAGTTGGAGGGCGTACGCCTCGTCGGCGAGCGCGAACAGGTGGAAGGTGGCGTGGGGGTGCGCGGCGAGCAGCCGACGGGCCTCCCGGGCGTGCCGCAGCGCGGTCGCGCCGTCGCCGGCCTGGGCGGCCAGCGTGGCGGCGTTGCTCAGCACGGCTGCGCCGTGGTCGTGCAGCCCCAGGGCGTCCAGCCGTCGGAGGGTGGCGTCGGAGAGCCGCAGGCCCTCGGCGAGTTCGCCGTGGTCGGCGAGGGCGACCGCCAGGACCGCCATGGTGTAGACCTGGGCCGGTCCGTCGTGCCCGGCGGTCCGGTCGGCGGCGCGGCGGGCCAGGGCGAGGGCCTCGACCGGGTGCCGCTTGCCGCTGAGCGCCCGTGCGGTGGCCGCCTCCACCAGGGCGATCGGGACCGGGTCGCCGGTGCGGACGGCGGCGGTCAGGCCGTGCCGCAGGCAGTCGAGCCGGTCGGTGAGCCGGCCGGCGCCGAAGTACAGGCAGTTGGCGAGGAAGGCGAGCTGCCAGGCGCGGTCGTGCTCGCCGGCCTCGGTGCCGGCCGCGACCAGCGCCCGGACGGTCGGCTCCTCGGTCCGGAACCAGTCCAACGCGGCGCGGACGTCCGGGAGTTCGGGCAGTACGGGCGGGCGGAACGCCACCGGCTGCTCGAACTCGGTCAGGTGCGGCTGGAGCCGGCCGGCGCCCACCGTGGCGGCGGTCAGGTAGTAGTCCAGCAGGCGGGTGAGCGCCGCGTGCCGGTGGGCGGGCGGCTCGCCGTCGAGCAACTCCCGGCTGTAGAGCCGGATCAGGTCGTGCCGGCCGTAGCGGCCCGGGGCGGTCTCGGTGAGCAGGTGGTGGGCGGCCAGGGTGCCGAGCGCGGCGCGGACCTCCGCGGGCGGCGCGCCGAGCAGCGCGGCCGCGGCCGGTACGTCGATCTCCGGACCGGGGTGGACCGCCAGCAGCGGGACCAGCCGGGCGGCCGTCGGCCGCAGCCGGCGCAGGGTCAGGTTGAGGGCGGAGCGCACGCTCACGCCGCCCTGGGCGTCCAGCGCGGGCAGCCGGGTGCGGTCGTCCTCCGCCTCGGCGACCAGGTCGGCGACGCTCCAGGAGGGCTGGGCGGCCAGCCGGGCGGCGGCGATCCGCAGGGCGAGCGGGAGGTGGTCGCAGAGCCCGGCCAGCCGCCGGGCGGCGGCGGGTTCGGCGGCCAGCCGGTCCTCGCCGAGCACCTGGGCGAGCAGCGCCAGGGCGTCCGCCGCGGGCAGCGCCTCCAGGCGCAGCAGGGCGGCGCCCTCGGTGACGATCAGGTCCTCCAGGGTGTGCCGGCTGGTCACCACGGTGGCGCAGCGCGGCCCGGCGGGCAGCAGTTCGGCGACGTCCTCGGCGCTGCGGGCGTTGTCGAGCAGCACCAGCAGCTCGCGCTCGGCGGTGAGGGCGCGGTAGAGCGCCCCGCGCCGGGCGTGGTCCTCGGGGATCTCGGCCTCGGCCAGTCCGAGGGCGCGCAGGAAGCCGCCGAGCACTTCGGCCGGGGCGCTGGGCCGGGCCGGGTCGAAGCCGCGCAGGTCGCAGTGGAGGGTGCCGTCCCGGAAGCCGGGGGCGGCGGTGTGCGCCCAGCGGACCACGGTGGCGGTCTTGCCGGCGCCGGCCGCGCCGACCACGACGGCCAGCGCGTGGTCGGGGCGTTCGCGGCCGCAGGCGTGGTCGAGCCAGTGCAGTTCGGCTTCCCGGCCGACGAAGCCGGCGGTGCGGCGGGGCAGCGGCCCGGCGGCGGGGCGCGGCGCGGGGGCGGCGCTGGGGGTGGCGGCGGGGGTGGGGAACTGCGCGGGGGCGGCGGGCCGGGGGAGCGGCAGTGGCCCGGGCGTCGGCGGGTCCGGCCGGGTCGGTTCCGCGGGCGAGGTCCGGCGGGACGCGGTCGGCCGGGGTGCGGTCGGGTCGGCAGCGCCGGGGTGGGACGCGCTGGGGTGGGGCGCGGTCGGTCGGGGTGCGGTCCGGCCGGGTGCGGCGGCCGCCGGGGTGCCGTCGGTCGCCGCGGCCCGTTCGTCGGCGAGCACGGTGGTGAGGGCGGCCTGCAGCGCCGGGCCCGGGTGCAGGCCCAGTTCGGCCGCGAGTGCGGCGCGGGTGCCGTGGTAGAGCCGCAGCGCCTCGGCCGGGCGCCCGGCCTGGTGCAGGCAGCGCACCAGCAGGGCGACGGTCGGCTCCTGGAGCCAGCCGGTGTGGAGGTGCTGTTCGAGGGCGGGCAGTGCGGCGGCGCCGCGGCCGGTGCGCAGCAGCCGTTCCGCCCGGTCGTGCAGGGCCTGTTCGCGGCTGCTGTCCAGCCGGTTGGCGAGGGTGCGGCGCTGCTCGGTGTCGGGCAGGTCGGCGAGGGCGGGCCCCTCCCAGAGGTCGAGTGCCTCGCCGAGCAGGGCGGCCGCGGTGGTGTCGTCGGGCTCGGCGGCGGCGCGGGTGGTGAGGGCGGTGAGCCGGTGCAGGTCGACGGCTTCGCGGTCGCCGTCGAGGAGGTAGCCGGGGGCCTGGGTGTGCAGGGTGAGCCCGGTGCCGGGCAGCAGCTTGCGCAGCGCGGCGATGTGCCCCTGGAGTGCGGCCTTGGCCTGGACCGGGGGTTCGTCCGCCCACATCAGGTCGTAGAACCGCTCGATGCGCACGCAGCGGCCGAGCTCCAGGGCCAGGAGGGCCAGCACCGCGCGGCGCTTGGCCCCGGTGATCGGCACCGTGCGGCCGTCCGAGGCCTTCAGCTCGGTGGGCCCGAGCAGCCGAATGCGCATGCGCTCCCCCTGTCTGCGGCTCCCGGCGAACCGTGCCGGCGGCCTCCGGCGGAACTGCCGGGCCGGGTTATTCAACCACCTGGTCCGACCGGTGGGTCTACGCGCGTCGATCGAACGCGTACGCACCCGGTCGAAGCGGCGGAGATGCCGTGCACATGGTAAGCGGAAAGTGAACTCCGTACGAACCTTGGGTGTTGCCACCGGGGCGTCCGGGGGCCTTGAATCCCTTGTGGCACTTGGTAGTTGTGTTTCCTTACCATTCCATCCGGGGGCTTGGACGAAGATCGGAACGCTTCGTATTCTCGGCGCGTTCCGTCAAGTCCTCCGGCCCTCGGGAGTGAGTGTGCGCGTCCGGCTGCTGGGCCGAGTCGAACTCCGCTGCGAGCAGGGGCGCCCCGTCGCCCTGGCGGGCGCGCGCCGCAGAGCCGTGCTCGCCCTGCTCGCCAGCGAGCTCAACGGCCACGTACCGGTCGAGCGGCTGCTCGACACGGTCTGGGAGGGCGCCCCGCCGCCCACCGCCCGGGCGGCCCTCCAGGGGCACGTCTCCGCCGTCCGGCGCAGCCTCGGCGAGGGCCTGGCCCTGGTCACCCGGGCCCAGGGCTACGTCCTGGTCGGCGCACCGGAGACGGTCGATGCCAAGCGCTTCGAACAGCTCGCCGCCGCCGCCGAGGAGACCGCCGACGCCGACCGCGCCGCCGCCCTGCTGCGCGAGGCCCTCGACCTGTGGGACGGGCCCGCCCTGACCGACTCCGGCTCCGCGACCCTCACCGCGACAACCGGCCGACGGCTCGACACCGCCCGTGCCCACGCCGTCGAGCGGCTCGCCGAACGACTGCTCACCCTCGGCCGCGGCACGGAGGCCCTCGACGACCTCCGGACGGCCGTCAGCGCCGACCCGCTGCGCGAACCCACCGCCGCCCTGCTGGTCCGCTGCCTGCGCCAGGCCGGGCGGGAGGCCGACGCCCGCGCCGCCCAGGAGCGGGCCCAGGCCCGGCTGGCCGCCCACGGCCTGACGCCGGGCCAGCTGCTGCGCCGGGCCGGCCAGGCCGCCGACCCGCCGGGGGCGGCGGACGGCACCGCCGACGGCGTCCGGGTCGGTGCCGGTGCCGGTGCCGGGTTCGGGTTCGGCGCCGGAAGCGGCCCCGGCGCCAGGGCCGAGCGGGCCGCCGGTCCCGGCGACGCCCTGCCCCGGCCGGGCACCGCCCTGGTCGGGCGCGCCGCCGAACTGCGCCGCCTGGACGAGGCCGCCTGCCGCGCCGACGGCCGGCCCGTGCTCGTCACCGGGGTCGCCGGGGCCGGCAAGAGCAGCCTCGTCCTGCACTGGGCGCACGCCCGGGGCGAACGCTTCCCCGACGGCCGGATCCACCTCGACCTGCGCGGCTTCGGCGAGGAGGACCCCCTCACCGCCACCGCGGCCCTTGCCCTGCTGCTCACCCGCCTGGGCGTGCCGGCCGCCGAGGTGCCCGAGGACCAGGTCCGGGCGGGCGCCCTGCTCCGCCGGCTGACCGAAGGTCGGCAGCTGCTGCTGGTCCTGGACGGCGCACGCTCCGCCGAACAGGTCGAACCGCTGCTGCCCGGCGCCCCCGAGCCGGTCGTCGTGATCACCAGCCGCTCCCGGCTGACCGACCTGGTCGTCCACGAGGCCGCCATCCCGCTGCCGGTCGGCGGCCTCTCCGAGGGCGAGGCCGTCGAACTGCTCGGCCGGATCGCCGGACCCGGGCGGATCGCGGCCGAGCCCGCCGCCGCCCGCCGGCTCGCCGCCCTCTGCGACCGGCTGCCGCTCGCGCTGCGGGTCGCGGGCGCCCGGCTCGCCTCCCGGCCGGCCTGGAGCCTCGGCGACCTGGTGGACGAGATGTCCGACCGGAGCACCGGACTCTCCGCGCTCGCCACCGGCGGCACCCTCGGCATCGCGGCCGCCCTCGGCCGGACCGTCAGCGCCCTGCCCGAGGAGGCCCGCCGGCTCTTCACCCTCTCCGGGCTGCACCCCGGCGGGACCCTGGACGGCGCGGCCGCCGCCGCCCTCGCCGACGTCCCCCGGGCCCGCGCCCGCGAGCTGCTCGCCGAGCTCGACGCGGCCCACCTCGTCCAGGAGTCCTCACCCGGCCGCTTCCGCGGTGACCGGCTGGCCGGCCTCTACGCCGCCGAGCTGGCCGCCGAACTCCCCGACCAGGACCGCGCCGAGGCCACCCGCCGGCTGCTCGACCACGCCGTCGACGCGGCCACCGCGGCCCTGGAGCGCCTCACCGCCGCCGTCCCGGCCCGGTGCGTCTCGGCCCGGGCGTTCGAGACCGCCGAGCAGGCCCTGGAGCTGGCCCGCGGACTGGTCACCGGCCTGGCCCGGCAGGTGACCGAGCGGGCCGACCCCGGCCGGCCCGGCCCGGCCGGCGGGCCGGAGGGCCTGCTCGACCGGCTGAGCCGCACCCTCGCCGAAGCCTGCCGCGGCCCGGCCGGCGGGGACGGCGGCGACGGCGGGGCCGGACCGGCCCGTGGCCACGCCCACGACGACGACGCTCCCCACGACGACGCTCCCCACGGCGCCGGGCCGCGCGAGGGTTCGGAGCACGGCGGGCCGGGGCACGACGGGCCGGAGTGCGGAGAGGCCGACCTGATGGACCGGCTGCTCGCCGACCTGCTGCGGGGCATCCCCGTGGTGCGGTGGGCGGACCCGCCCGGTGGCGCCCGGGCGGTGGACGCCCGGGTGCCGCGCCCCCGGCTGCCCGGCCCACGGGCGGAGGAGGCGGCCTCGCCGGGCGGCTGACCGTCGGGACCGTCGATGAGGCTCGTCGGAACTCCCACCCCTGCCCAGGCACGGGACAGCGCCGCTCACGTGACCGGCCGGACCGGCCCGCGCCGGTGGGTGGTCTTCAATGGAGCCGTGAAGCCTTCGCCCGGTGGGTTGTTCGCCTCGACGGTGCCGTACTACGCCAGGTACCGGCCCGCGTACGATTCCCGCCTGTTCGCCCTGCTCGGCCGACGTTTCTCCCTGGACGGCTCCCAGCGCGTGCTGGACCTGGGGGCGGGCAGCGGGGCTCTCACGCTGCCGCTGGCTCCCCTCCTGCGCGAGGTGATCGCCGTCGATCCGGAGCCCGCGATGCTCGCCGAGGGCCGCCGGCTCGCCGCCCGGGCAGGGGTGACCGGTGTCGACTGGCGACGCGGAAGCTCCGACACCCTGCTCGCGCTGGACGTGGGACCGGTGCTGCTGACGGTGATGGGAGCCTCGTTCCACTGGACGGACCGGGAACGGCTGCTACGCGACCTGGACACCCTGATCGAGCCCGGAGGCGCGGTGGTGCTGGCGACCTGCGGCGCCCGGCACGACGACCTCGAACCGCCGCCCTGGCTGCGCGTGGTCGAGGGGGTCCGCCGCCATCATCTGGACCCGGAACGCCTGCGGGGATCCGGGCCGGCCGGGTACCCCGACGTGCGTCACCGGGAGGTCCTGCTCCGCTCGCCGTTCTCCCGGATCGAGGAGGTCCACTGGGACCGGACCGTCAGCCGCAGCGTGGACGAGGTCATCGGTCTTCAGCTCTCCTACAGCTTCACCAGCCCGGCCGCGCTCGGCCCCGGCCGGGCAGCCTTCGAACAGGACCTCCGCCGGGCCCTGAACGCCTTCGCCCCCGACGGCGGGCCGTTCGACGAGCGTGTCCGCACCGAGGCCGTCATCGCCGCCCGTGCTTCGGCCGCAGACGATCCGTCCCAGCGATAGCGGCTGCCCCGGTACCGCTCGTCAGCGGCAGGCGGGGCAGCCGCCCCGCCGGGCCGGAAGGGCGACCGTCGGGCCCGGCGGGCGGGCGCGTCGCCGGGGCGGTGAACCGGGCGGGGGTGGTGCGCCGTATCCCCCGGCGAGAAATCCCCGTGGGCGGCGGCGGGCCCGGGACGAGCCGGGCGCCGACCGGCGGTCGCGGGGGCGTCCCGCACCGGACCCCGAGCAGCCGGTCCCGGTCCCCGCCCCAGCCCAGGAGAGCCCCGTCATGCCCAAACACCGGCTCAGCCGCCGCCGTCGGATCGCCGCCGCAGCCACCGCGATCGCGGCCGGCGGCGTCCTGATCGTCGCGCAGAACGACGCCCCGGCCGCCTCCGCCGACCCGGTCGGCCTCAACGCCGCGTACGAGTACCTGGGGTGGGGTGACGCCCCGGACCCGGTCGCGGTGATGAAGGCGACCGGGCTCAAGCAGTTCACGCTGGCCTTCCTGCTCGCCGGGCAGGGCTGCGACCCGCGCTGGGACGGCCAACGGCCGCTGACCGGCGGGGACGACGAGGCGAAGATCCGCGCGATCCGCGCGGCCGGTGGCGAGGTGGTCGCCTCTTTCGGCGGCTGGGACGGCGCCAAGCTCGGGGAGAAGTGCACGGACTCCACCCAACTCGCCGCCGCCTACCAGAAGGTGATCGACGCCTACCAGCTGAAGGCGATCGACATCGACATGGAAGCCACCGAGCTGGCGAGCGCCGACGCCCGGCAGCGGGTGGCCGAGGCGCTCGGCGTGGTCAAGGCGAAGAACCCGGGCCTGCGGGTGTACGTCACCTTCAGCGCGGAGCTCGACGGCCCGGACGCGTCCGGTGCCGACCTGATCGCCCGGGCGGCCAAGGCCCGGGTGGAGGTGGACGGTTGGACGGTGATGCCGTTCGACTTCGACAGCCACCCCGGCACCATGGTGGACGCCACGGTCTCCGCCCTCGGCGGCCTCCAGCAGACCCTCGTCCGGGCCTACGGCTACGACGCCGACACCGCGTGGCGGCACACCGGACTGTCGTCCATGAACGGGCACTCCGACAGCAAGGACGAGGTGGTGAGCCCGGCGGACTTCAGCGCCATGCGGGACTTCGCCGCCGCCCACCACCTCGCCCGCTTCACCTACTGGGCCGTCAACCGGGACCGCTCCTGCAGCGGGGCGTTCACCAAGGAGAGCGCCTCGGTCTGCGACGGGATCCCGCAGGACCCGTACGCGTTCACGAAGATCGTGGCCGGCTACCACGTCGACTCCGCGCCCTCGGGGCCGGTCGGCGGCTCCACCTGCCCGGGCCCGAAGCCCTCGACCGGTGTCAGCACCACCGCGCAGCCGGCCGACGACGGCGAGTCGCCCGCGCCCGGCGCCTCGCCCTCCCCGGCGGCCACCCGCCTCCAGGCCCGGCGCGCCGCGACCAGGATCCCGGCCACGCCCGGCGAGTCGCCCACGCCCGGCGGGTCGGCCGCCCCGACGGCCGACGCCTCCGACCGCCCCTCGGCGAGCCCGACGGCGAGCCCGACGCCGAGCCGGACCGGGCACGGCACGCCCGGGCCCGCCACGACGTCCGCGGCTCCCACCGGGCAGGGCGCCACCACGACGCGCACCGCCTCCGCTCCGGGCGGTCCGAAGAGCGGGGCGACGCCCACCGCGGACTGCACCTCGCCCGCGGCACCGGCGCCCGGCCCGACCGGCACCGGTTCCGGAACCGCCCAGCCGAGCCAGACCCCGAGCCAGGTCCCGGGTCAGACCCCGAGCCAGACCCCGAGTCAGAACCCGGGCCAGACCCCGGCGCAGTCCCCGAGCCAGGTCCCGACCGCGAGCCCGACCCCCGAGCCCAACGCCGCCGGCACGGCCGACGACCCGGAGCCGACCGACGAGACCACCACGGTGATCCCCGCCCCGGCCGCGCCCGTGACCCAGCCGCCGGCCCGGACCGGGGCCGCCGTCGCCGCCGGCCCGGCGGCCACCGCCGACCCGGACACCCGGACCGGCCAGGCCCTGGCGCACACCGGCGGCGGCGACGCCACCGGGGTGCTCATGGAGGGCGCGGGCGCCCTGCTGCTGCTCGGCGGGGGCTTCGGCATGGTCGGCACCCGCCGGCGCCGGGAGGCCGAGCGGGTCCGGTGACACCGCCGCCGTCCCCGGCCGTCCCCGGGACGGCCGGGGACCACACGGCGATCGGGAGGGCTTCGACCCAGCAGTCCGCGACCCGAGGGGCGAGCGCGGCCCGGGCACACTCCGCGTCCGCCTCGGTGAGGAACACTCCGGCGCCCGACACGGCCGTCCGGCCGTCCCGCTCCACCCGGGTCAGCACGACGTGGACCCGGCGGTGGCGTTCCCGACGGACCGGACCGGCGGGATCGCCGCCCAGGGCGGAGGTCAGGTCCGGCACCGAGGCCAGGTCGAGTCCGCCCCCGGGCCCGGTCAGCGGACGACCAGGCCGTCGTAGCCGTCCCGGATCCGCAGCACCTCGGCAGGCGTGAACAGCAGGTCGATCGTGGTGCCGCCCGGATCGTCGGGGTGCGGGGTGCTGCGGAACAGCAGTCGGTCGTGGCTCTTGGTGCAGGCCCAGAGCTGGAACCTGCGGTCGCTGCGGAGGAGTTCCGCCCCGGGCCGGAGCGCGGACCCGGGGCCGGGGCAGGGGGTGTGCCGGGCGGCCGGGGTCTCACACCCGGGCGGCCGGCCGTCTCACCGTGCAGGCAGGAGCCCTGAGACGGGAGGCCGCGGCGGATGGGACGGCCGGGCCCTCCCGTCGGGGAGGCGCGGTGGGGCACAGTGCTGCTGACGCATCCTCACGGATCTGGAGAGCCTCCTGTGACCACCCTCCTCCCCGCCCGGCGCCGGCTGTCGCTGGGTCTGGCCCTGGCCGCCGCACTGACCGGCGTCGGCGCCTACACCGCCACGGCCGCCTCCGCCGCGACCGTCCCGGCCCCGATACCGCTCACCTCCGCCGCCTGCCCGGCCAACCTCCAGCAGGGTGAGGCCGACGGCTGCGTCACCCAGCTCCAGGCGGAGCTGAACCTGACCGGCGCGGCCCTCACCGTGGACGGGCAGTTCGGCCCCGCCACCGACAGCGCCGTGCGCGCCTTCCAGAGCGCGCACCAGCTCACCGCGGACGGCATCGCCGGCCCGGCCACCAAGACGGCCCTCGACGCGGCCGCCACCGCCGCCTCCGGCACCGTGGACCTGCGCACCCAGTGCGGCACCCTGCAGACCGGCGCCAGTGGCCAGTGCGTCTCCACCCTGCAGACGATGCTGAACACCTTCAACGCGGGCCGCCTCGTCGTGGACGGCCGGTTCGGGCCGGCCACCGACACCGCCGTGCGCAACTTCCAGGCCGCGCAGGGCCTGACCATCGACGGGATCGTCGGCACGGACGTCAAGACCGCCCTCTACGGCAGCACCCCCGCCCCGCTGCCCAGCGGCCCCGTCGACGTGACGAAGGTGCTGAACGCGGCCAAGTCCTACCTGGGCGTGCCGTACGTGTGGGGCGGCGGCCACTCGCTGCGCGGCGAGGGCCCCGGCCCGTCGCTGGGCACCTGCGACGGCTACACCGGCTCCATCCAGCCCTGCCCGGCCGACACCACCGCCGGCCTGGACTGCTCCGGCCTGGTCCGGGCGGCCTTCTGGTTCGGCGCCGGCCTCGACCTCGCCAACGGCGGCGACACCACCGAGCAGACCCTGGACAAGCACCTCACCCCGATCACCGAGGCCCAGCGCCGCCCCGGCGACGTCGAGTACTTCGGCACCGACGCCCACAACACCACCCACGTCGTCCTCTACGCCGGCACCGACCCCGCCACCGGCGCCGACATGATGTACGAGGCCAAGGAGACCGGCACCGACGTGCACTACGTCACCCTGCGCACCGGCGGCTACTGGTACCACGTCACCGCCTGACCCGCCCCGACCGGAGGCGCCCGCAGCACGGCGGGACCGCCTCCGGTCCGGGCGCGCCCCGGGGCCGGGAGGCTCGGGAACGCGGCCCCCGTTCAACCCTGGCAGGTGACCCGGACCGCCGCCGCGGCGAGGTGGGCGTGGGTGGGCTGACCGGAACCGGTCCAGTCCTGGCCCCGGTTGTGCAGGCGGACGGTGAGCGGGCCGCCCTGGGGGCGGAAGGTGCCCGCGTCCACCCAGCTGCCGCGTCGGCCGACCTGGTCGACGTCGAAGGCGCCGAGGTCGGCGCCGGACGGGCCGGCCACCGTGTAGTGGGCGGGCGCGCCGCCGACCTGCTGGATCGACGAGGAGGCCGGTACGTAGACGGCGACCGCGCAACTCGCCGGGCCGGGACCGACGTCGAAGGTCCACAGCGCTGAAGTGCTGGTGTCGTCCTTGGCGCGGTCGCCGGACATCGGCACCGCGTCGTACCGCCCGGTGCACGCGTCGCCGACGTAGCCGCCGCCGCTGACGGTCACCCAGCCGTCCGCACCCTGGCTGAACGCGCCGACCTGCTGGTAGCGACCGCCCGGGCCGGAACAGCCGGGCCCGGCGACCGCCCGGAAGCCGACGGCCGCCGGCGGTGCGGGCGGAGCCGGCGGGGCGGCCGGGGCGGCGGACGGCGTGGCCGGGGCGTCGGAGCGGACGGGCGCCGCGCTGGGCGCGGGCGGGGCGGACGGGCCGGCCGTCGCGGTGGCGGTGGCGGAGGGGCTGTCGGTGGGGGACCCGGACGGGGTCGGGGACGCCAGGGCGGAAGGGTCGGTGGGGGAGGCGGTCGGCGGGTGCGCCCGGCCGTGGGTGCCGTAGGGCGAGCGGCCGGTGGGCGCGGCGGCGGTCGGGTCGCTCCCGCCGCCGGCGTCCGGCTCCACGAAGGGCGCGACCAGCAGCAGGACGGCGCCGACGGCCATCGACGCGGCCATCGCCACCCGCCGGGCGTCCCAGCGGGACCGGTCGCCCAGCCGGTGCAGACCGCCGGAGAGCCGGGCGGCGACCACGTCGACGGCGGTGCGCAGGCGTTCGGCGGCGGCGGGCCGCGGCGGGGCGGCCTCCGCACCCTCCTCCTCGGCGATCCAGGGCAGTTGCAGACCGGGGCCGGGGCCGCTCTCCTCCGGGAGCCCGGTCACCGGGGGCCTCCGGCGAGGGCGGCCGCGTCCACCGGCCGTCCGTCCGCCGGGGCGTCCACCGGCCGGGCGTCCACCGGCCGTCCGTCCGTCGGGGTGTCCACCGGCCGTCCGTCCGCCGGGGCGTGCGCCGCCCGTCCGTCCGTCGGCCCGGCCAGCGGTGCCCGGACCCCGGTGCGGGCCGGCCCGGACTGCTGCCTGGCCGGGGCGCCCGTCGTGGCGGGTCCGGCGGCGCCGACCGGGTGCGGCCGGTCGGGGGCGGCGCGGGTCGGCGGGACGTGCACCGCGAGCAGGCCCGCGGCGGCGAGGCCGACGGCCGCCGCGCAGCAGACCAGGTTCGCCCGCCGCGGTGATTCGGTACTGGACACGTGCTCTCTCCCCGGGTGGCGGTGTTCGGCAGGTTGCACGGATCGCGGGGGCCGACCGGTTCAGGTCGGCTCGAACCCGAAGGGGGTCGGCGTCCGTGGTACCGGTCGAGGCCGGGCGACTTCCGGCGAGGACGGACGCGGGAGGACAGCGATGGCCTGGTACCAGGGGCCGAGCCGGATCACGGTGACGGCGGTGGAGGGCGAGTGGCCGCAGCGGGCGGTGGTGACCGTCCGGGGGGCCGCCCCGGTGGAGATCCCGGCGACGGTCGGCGCGGTGCACCTGGTGGAGGCCGACAGCTGGCAGCTGGCGCTGGAACACCGCTTCGGCTCCGAGTGGTGCCCCAACATCCGGGCGGTGCAGGGGCGTTGGCAGGAGATCCGGGGCGTGCTGACGCAACTGGTGCACAGCCGCAACCGGGACCGGGCGGGCGACCGGCGGGACCGCAACGTGGTGCTGCGGATCGAACGGGTGGAGCCGGACGGCGGCGCGCCCGCGGCCGTGCCCGGGCTCCCGGCCGCCCGCCGCACCACCACGACGGCGGGGGCGGGGACGGGCGCGAGCGCGCGGGGGACGTCCGGGACGGCGGGTCTGCGGACCACCACCTCGACCGCCGGGTCGGAGTTCCTGCCGCCCGCCGCTCCCGCCCGTCCGGTCACCTCGACCGGCGCCGCCCGCCCCACCACCTCCACCGGCGCCGCCCGACCGGCCACCTCGACCGGCGCCGCCCCGACCACGACCGGCGGCTCCTGGCGCCCCTGACCGGCGTTACGGACCGCACCCCGCGAGCCGGGCCCGGACCCGCTCCACCTGACAGGTCGCCCGCCCCTGCTCGGCGGCGAGTTCGAGCGCCCGCTCCCAGTGCGCCCGGGCCTCGGCCCGGCGTCCCTGCTGGTACCGCACCTGCCCCATGACGTCGGCGAAGTCGAACTCCGCATGGGTGTTGCCCTGGGCCCGGCCGAGCTCCAGGGCGCGGTGGATCCGGTCCACCGCCTCCTCGGGGCGGCCGAGCGCGCTCAGCACCTGGGCGTGGGTCTTGGTCGACACCACCAGGTACGGGTCGGACTCCCGGCCCGCCAGCAGGGCCAGCGACTCGGTGATCGGTGCCAGGGCGTCCGCCGCCCGGCCCGCCCGCAGCAGGGCGTCGGCCAGGTTGTTGAGCGCCTGGGAGAGCATCCGCCGGTCGCCGACGGCCCGGGCCTCGGCGACGGTCCCGGCGATCCCGGGCAGGGCGGCGCCCGGGTCGCCGTGGTCGTCCGAGAAGCTGTTCCGCATGCTCAGGTAGCGGTGCCGCAGGACGGGCCGGCTCTCCGGGTCGGCGACGGCGACGGCGCGCGCGGACTGCTCCAGGGCCTCCGGCCGGCGGCCCAGCCAGCCCAGCGACATGCTGTGGTTGGAGTACAGGTGCGGCCAGTTCCCCTCGGCCCCGGCGGCCTCCACGGCGTCCAGCGCCGTCCGGGCCGACTCCTCCCAGGCGCGGAACAGTCCCGCGTCCAGGTACAGGTAGCCGGCGTTCTCGACCAGCCGGCAGGCGTGTTCGGGCCGGCCCCAGCGGCAGGCCAGGGCGATCAGGCCGCGGACGGCGGGCTCCTCGGCCCGGAACCAGCTCAGCGCCTCCGCCGCCGTCGCGAACTCCGGGGTGCCGCCGGAGGGCCGACCGGACGGACCGTGGTGCCGGGCGTCCGGCCGGGCCAGCACGAGGGCGGCCGCCGTCGCCGCGAGGTAGTGGTCGGCCAGCCGGGCCAGGGCGGCGTCCCGGGTCGCGGCCGGGAGTTCTCCGGCGGCCTGCCGGGCGTACAGCCGGACCAGGTCGTGGCGCTCGAACCGGCCCGGGGCGCTCTCCGCGACCAGGTGCGCCCGGTGCAGCAGCTCCAGCGCCGCGGCCGCCGACCGCCGGTCGGTGCCGGCCAGCGCGGCCGCGGCCGCGGTGTCGACCTGCTGGCCCGGATGGATGCCGAGCAGGCGGAAGAGCCCGGCGGCCGGCCCGGGCAGGCTGCGGACCGTCAGCTCCAGTGCGGCCGCGATGCTCAGCGTGCCCTGGGTGGCCAGCGCCGCCAGCCGGGAGTGCTCGTCCGCCAGTTCGTCGGCCAGGGTGGCGACCCGCCAGTGCGGCCGGGTGGCCAGCCGTGAGCCGGCGATCCGCAGGGCCAGCGGCAGCCCTTCGCACAGGTCGACCACGCGCCGGGCCGCCTCCGGTTCGGCCGTCAGCCGGGGCAGGCCGGTGACCCCGGCGAGCACGCCGAAGGCGTCCGCGGCCCGGAGCGCGGCCAGCGGAAGGGTGCGGGCGCCCTCGTCGGCGACCAGCTCGGTGAGCCGGTGGCGGCTGGTCACCACGACCAGGCAGCCCGGCCCGGCCGGGAGCAGCGGGCGCACCTGCGCGGCGTCACGGGCGTTCTCCAGCAGGATCAGCACCCGGCGTCCGGCCAGCAGGCGCCGGCAGGCGGCCGCGGCCTCCTCGGTGGTCGCCGGGATCGCGCCCTCCTCGGCGCCGAGCGTGCGGAGCAGTTCGGCCAGGGCCTCCTCGGGGCGCAGCGGCTCGGTCTCGTCGAAGCCCCGGAGGTTGACGGCGATCCGTCCGTCCGGGAAGGCCGGGCCGAGCCGGTGCGACCAGCTCAGCACCAGGGCGGTCTTGCCGACCCCGGCCGGGCCGGTGACCAGCAGCAGCCGACCCGGTGCCGGGCCGAGGTCCGGGCCGGTGCCCGGGCCGGTGCTCCGTCCGGCGTGCGGCCCGGCGTGCGGCCCGGCGTTCCGGCCGGTGTCGAACTGGCCGTCCAGCCAGGCGAGTTCGGCCTCCCGGCCGATGAACCGGCCGGGCGCGCGCGGCAGTCGGGCCGGCACCGGAACCGGAGCCGGAGCCGGGGCGGGCGGCGGGGCGGGTGTTCCGACGGCGGTCGGACGGACCAGCGCCAGGGCCTCGCGCAGCGCCGGACCGGGGTCGATCCCGGTCTCCTCGGCCAGTCGGTGGCGGGCCCGCTCGTACACGGCGACGGCCTCGGCGGGCCGGCCCTCCTGGTGGAGGCAGAGCACGGTGAGCCGGACCAGCGACTCGCGCAGCGGGTGGTCGGCGAGCGCGGCGGTGAGTTCCGCGGTCACCGACCGGCCCCGGTCGGTGCGCAGCGAGCGCTCGGCGAGCTCCTCCAGGGCCTCGATCCGCAGGGTCTCCAGCCGCCCGGCGGCGGCCTCGCGCAGCGCGGCCGAACCGCAGTCCTCCAGGGCCGGGCCGCGCCACAGCGCGAGCGCCTCGCGCAGCAGCGGCACGGCGGTGTCGTCCCCGGCCCGGTCCGGGGCGGCCGTGCGGGCGCGGTCGAGCAGCCTGTCCAGCCGGTGGGCGTCGATCAGTTCCGGGTCGGCGTGCAGGACGTAGCCGGGGGCGCGGGTGTCGAGCCGCAGTCCGTCGTCCAGCAGGGTGCGCAGCCGCGCGACATGGCCCTGGAGGGCGGCCCGGGCGGTGGAGGGCGGGGCGTGGTCCCAGGCGAGGTCGAGCAGCCGCTCGACCGGGACGACCCGGTTGGCCTCCAGGGCGAGCGCGGCCAGGACGGCGCGCCGCCGGGAGCCGCCGACGTGGACCGGCACGCCCCGGACGGTCCGCAGTTCCAACGGTCCCAGCAGGAGTATCCGCACGCCGCACCCGTGTCCTCAGTCCGTCCCCGGCCCCCGAGCGGCACCTTAGCCGGGCGGCACGCGCACCGGACGGCCGGGGCCGGTGGACCGGGCGGGGACGGGCGGTACGGCCCGGTCGCCGGGCGTGGCCACCGGCCGGGCGGCCCGGTCGGCGTCGGCGAGCAGGGCGCGGAACGCGGCGGCGACCGCGGCGGGGTGCTCCTGCATGGCGACGTGGCCGGTGTCCGGGAGGGTGAGCAGGCGGGCGTCGCGGAAGGCGGCGTAGGCGCGCGGGGCGAGCCGGAACGGCACCAGGCGGTCCTCCCGGCCGTACACCAGCAGGGTGGGGGCGGTGATCCGGCCCGCCTGCCGCCAGGGGGAGGCGGCGCCCCGGTGCAGGGAGCTGCGGACCACCGCGCGCATGCCCTCGGGCAGCATCCGCGGCGCGTGCGGCAGGACGCTGCGGCGCAGGCGTTCGCGCGCCTCCGCGGCGCGCTGCTCGGGGCGGACCCGGCGGGGGTCGGCGTAGATCAGCCGGTAGAGGTCGTCCAGTTGGCGGTCCGGGCTCCGGGCGGCGAGCAGCCGGGCGTACAGCCGCGGGGCGCCCGGGAGGGCGAGCAGGGCCGCGCGGGCGGCCTGGGGCGGCGGGAGGGCCGGCAGGACGGGGGCGAGCAGGGTCAGGGTGGCGACCGCCTCGGGCCGCTGGGCGGCGAGGTGGAGGGCGGTGAGGCCGCCGAGGGAGTTGCCGACCAGGTGGACCCGGCGGTGCCCGGTGCGGGTCAGGTGGTCGGCGACGGCCTCGGCCTGGTGCCGGACGGTGATGCCGTCGGCCGGGGGTGCGGACCGGCCGTGGCCGGGCAGGTCCAGGGCCAGGCAGTGCACCGAGTCGCGCAGCAGCGCGATCAGGGCGGCCCAGTTGTGGGTCCAGCCGCCCAGGCCGTGCAGGAACACGGCGGTGTCGGCGGTGGGCGCGGTGCTGGGGGTGTGCTCGGCGGCGAGCGGCGGGTGCACGGCGGTCGGGTCCTCTGCGGGTCGGGTGGTCGTGGCGGTGGGCGGGGCGCACGGCGGCGGGGGCCGGGCGCGGGTCTCACCGCCGCAGCGGCCGGGCGGTCTCCGCGATGGCGAGGCGGTAGTGCCCGATCAGCCGGTCGCCGACCGCGTCCCAGCCTCGCTCGGACACGGCGGCCCGGCCGGCCCGGCCGAGTTCCGCCCGCAGCCCGGCGTCCCGGGCGAGCCGTTCGACGGCCGTCCGGAACTCCTCGCCCGCTCCGGGCGGCACCAGGAAGCCGGTGCGCCCCGGGCGGACCAGGTCCAGCGGCCCGCCGGCCGCCGGGGCGACCACCGGCAGGCCGCTGGCCATCGCCTCCTGGACGGTCTGGCCGAAGGTCTCGTACGGCCCGGTGTGCGCGAACACGTCGAACGAGGCGTACAGCCGGCCCAGTTCGTGCCCGGTGCGGCGGCCCAGGAACACCGCGTCCGGCAGTGCGGCCTCCAGCGGGGCGCGGCACGGGCCGTCGCCGACCACCACCAGCCGCACGCCGGGCAGCCGGGAGGCCGGCGCCAGCAGGTCGACCTGTTTCTCCGCCGCCAGCCGTCCGACGTAGCCGACCAGGACCTCCCCGCGCGGGGCGAGCCGGCGGCGCAGCGC
This sequence comes from Kitasatospora sp. NPDC089797, assembly GCF_040684795.1. Lineage (NCBI taxonomy): Bacteria > Bacillati > Actinomycetota > Actinomycetes > Kitasatosporales > Streptomycetaceae > Kitasatospora > Kitasatospora sp. NPDC089797. Next base: position 64,288 of record NZ_JBFBGS010000012.1, read on the forward strand.
CTCGTCGCGGTGGCGCGGGTGGAACCGTTCCCGGTCGACCCCGCGCGGCCACAGGTGGAGCCGGGGGACGCCGTGGGCGGCCAGCGCGCCCAGCGAGGCCTGGGAGGGTGCCAGGGTCCGGGCGGCGGAGGTGTGGACCCGCCGCAGGATCCGCCAGGCCGCCCGGGAGCCGGCCTCGCCGAGGAAGGGGAGGTAGGTCCGGGCGTAGGCGGCCATGTCGGTCTGGAACACCGCCACGGCCGGGAGCCCGGCCCGCCGGGCCGCCGCCGCCCCGGCCGCGCCGAGCGCGAACGGCCCGGCCAGGTGGACGACCTGGGGGCGGTGCCGGTCGATCGCGGCGGCCAACTGCCCGCCGGGGAGGGCGATCCGCACCTCCGGGTAGCCGGGCAGCGGGACGGAGCGGACCCGGAACACCTGGTAGCCGTCCACCCGTTCGGGGCCGCGCCGGGTGCGGGTCGCCGGGGCGACCACCAGGACGGCGTGGCCGCGGGCGGTCAGGTGCTCGGCGGTGCGCAGCACGCTGTGGGCGACGCCGTTGAGCTGCGGGGGGAAGGACTCGGTGACGATCAGGACGCGCAGGGGGCCGCCGTGCGCGGCCGCGGTCGCGACCGTGTCCTGGGCCTGGTCCTGCTCCTGGGCCTGCTCCTGCGCCGCCGTGCCCGACAGCAGCCGGCTCACCGGGCCGTCCCGTCCTCGGTCCGCGCTGCGCTCCCGGCCCGCGCCCCGCCCCCGGCCCGGGCCACCGGCAGGGCCGCCGACGGGGCGTCGACGGAGCGGCCGACCGCCCGCAGGTCCCGCAGGATCTCCCGGAACGAGTCCACCAGCCCGGCCTCGGTGTAGGCGAGGCCGAGTTCCGCGCAGTAGCCGCGCACGATCCGCGAGGCCGGGCGCAGGGCCACGACCGGCATGGCCGGGAAGAGGTGGTGCTCGATCTGGTAGCCGAGGCCGCCGAAGACGGCGTGGGTGAACCGCCCGGCGCGCAGGTTGCGGGAGGGCAGCACCTGGCGTCGGAGGTAGTCCGCGGTCTCCTCGTCCGGTCCGGTCAGCGGCATGCCCTTGTGGTTGGGCGCGAAGATGCAGCCCAGGTAGACGCCGAGCACGGCGCCGCACACCAGGGCGAAGGCGAGCGCCTGGAGCGGGGTGAGGACGGCCAGCAGCAGGCCGGCGGCGAGGAGGTAGTGCAGCGCGGCGAGGGTCCGTTCCAGCACCGGGTGGCGGAGCCTGCCGCGGACGAGCGTGACGGTCGTCGCGGCGACCAGGCCGAGCGCCTGGAGGGAGAGCAGCGGGAAGAACAGTTCCGCCTGGTACCTGGCGATGGTCCTCCTCAACCCCCTTGTGCGGCGGGCCTGTTCGGCGGTGCGGACGAAGAGGATGGCGTCCGCGGCCGGGTCGCGTCCCTCGCGGTTGGGGTGGGCGTGGTGGCGGTTGTGGTCGCTGACCCACCAGCCGTAGCTCATCCCGACCACGAGGTTGCCGAGCAGGATGCCCGCGAGGTCGGTGGCCCGGCGTCCGGAGAACACCGCGTGGTGCGCGACGTCGTGGCCGAGCAGCGCCAACTGGCCGAGGACGAGGGCGAGTACGGGCGCCAGGCCGAGCTGCCACCAGCTCGCGCCGAGTGCGGTGAACCAGGCCAGCACCAGCGCGAGGGCGGCCAGCAGGGCGCCGGCCCGGCAGGTGTAGTAGAGCGGGCGCCTGCGGAGCAGGCCGGCCTCGGTGACGCGTCGGCGCAGCTCGGCGAAGTCGCCGTGCCGGGTGGTTCCGGCGCTCGGGGTGTGCTGAAGGGTCATGCCACCATCCCGGTCTCGGGTCGCTCCGGCCGGTCGTGGCCGCAAAGTCACCCGTCCCGGGGCCACGCGTGGTGGCCCCGGGACGGGTGGCCTCACCCTTCCGCACCCGACCGGCCGAAGTCCCGGCCGGATCCGTGTCGCGGTCGGAATGGGCTCGATCGGGCGGGTGGCGGCCCGGGATGGTCCGGCAGGAGTCCGAGCTTCGAGCGTGCATGCGACCGCCCGCCGGACCGTGGGGGGAGCCCGGCGGACGGCCGGGTCAGTGGATCAGGTGGACGGTGAAGGCGCGGTCGGTGGCGAGGGGCGGGGTCTTGACCTGGGTCACGCCGGTCGCCTCGTCGTGGTACCAGCCGGAGTCGGCGGAGTCCAGGGCGGCGGCCGAGTCCAGCTCGGGCAGCGGGCCGCCCCGGGTGACCACCAGCTGCGGGGCGTCCTGGCCGTGGACGCTGAAGCGGTAGCGTCGGGCGTCCGGCTTCCCGGTGTAACTCCCCTTGCTGGCACCGACCTTGACGATGGTGACCGGTCCGTCGGCGTGGACGTCCACCTGCTGGGTGGCGGAGGAGCCCGCCGCGTACTGGCGGGTGGTGCCGTCGTCCTCGTAGAGGGTGTAGGAGGAGTCGCCCTGCGGGTAGAGGTCGTAGTCGAGTTCGCCGCGGTCGCGGTTCTGCCAGGACAGAGTGCCCTGCGGCCACATCGGGACGATGGCGCCGCCCTTGACGAACACCGGCAGGGTGTCCAGCGGGGCGGAGTAGTCGTTGATCGTGGTGGGGCCCTGGTAGGTGCGTCCGGTCCAGTAGTCGGTCCAGGTGCCCTCGGGCAGGTGGATGCCGTTGCGCACGGAGGTGTCGGAGTAGACCGGCGCGACCAGGAAGTCCGGTCCGGCCAGGAACTCGTACTTCGCGTCCGGGCCGAGGGCGTCCGGGTCGTCCGGGTACTCCAGGGCGAGCGGACGGACCGCGCCGATGCCGGTGCGGGTGGCCTCGGCGGACAGGGTGTACATGTACGGCAGCAGCCGTTCCTTCAGCTGGAGGTACTTGCGGTTGATCGAGGTGTACGGCTCGCCGTCCAACCAGGGCTGCTGGTCGCGCTGCTGCTTGCCGGCCAGGTCCTTGGCCCAGCCGTCCATGGTCATGATGGTCGGCAGGAAGGCCTTCCACTGGAGGTCGCGGGTGTACATCTTCGGGTCGCGGCGGAAGATCGAGCCGACGTCGCCGGTGTCGTAGGCGATGCCGGACATGGTGGCGCCGGCGTAGGTGGGGATCTGCCAGCGGATGTAGTCCCAGGACAGGCTCTGGTCACCGCTCCAGAGCACGCCGCAGCGCTGGGCGCCGGCCCAGGAGACCGGCAGCCAGACGAAGCCGCGGGCGTCGCTGTTGTCCTCGATGCCGGCCTTGGCCTGGTCGCAGGCGTTGAGGGCGAAGTCGTAGCCGTTGCCGACCCAGGCGACGTCCAGCTTGCGCACCCGGACCCCGGCCTTGACCTCCTCGGCCTGGTTGGGCAGGCCGTTCTGGGTCCACAGGCCGAGCTGGGCGTGGTCCTTGCGCAGGCCCTCGCCGGTCTGCGGGAGGTTCTCGTAGCCGCAGCCGTAGCCGTCGTTGACCAGCATCCAGCCGAGCGGCATCTGTTGGCGGACGTACTCGTCGGCGACCTTGAGGGCGTCGGTGGTGTGGCGTTCGCCGCGGTTGGCGTTGTGCAGGTAGCAGTCGGAGTCGCCGGGTTCGAGGCCGTAGACCGGCGGCATGAAGGGCTTGCCGACCAGGGCGGTGTACTGGCCGATCACCGACTTGACGTCGCCGGTGAAGTAGTAGGCGTCCAGGCGCCGTTCCTGCTGCCCGGTGCGCACCGGCGCGCCGAAGTCGTAGATCCCCGGGGCGAAGGTGTTGCGGAAGACGCCGTACCCGGCGGTGGAGACGTAGAACGGCTGGGAGTTGTTGTAGCCGCCCTCGTTCCAGTTGGTGCTGTTGGCGACGTGGATCGTCCGGTCGCGGTGCGAGAAGCTGCCGTTCTGCTCGCCGCCGCCGAAGAACTGCTCGTCGGCGCCGCGGACCAGGCTCTGCCGCAGGCCGTCGGTGGACCAGCGCAGCGGGGCGTCCTCCTGCCAGATCGCGGTGCGGTTGTCGGCCTGGTAGAGGCCGAACCGCAGGGGGTGCTTGTAGACCCGCAGCACGACGTGGCCGGAGCGGATGCCGTAGTAGTCGCCGGCGTCGAACGAGCTGGTCCGGGGCTGGAGTTCGGGCTGCTTGCGGACGATGGTACGGCCCGCGGGGTCGGTCAGGACGCCGTCCGGGGCGGCGCGCAGGCGCAGTTGGTCGTCGGCCAGGAAGTCGACCTTGGCCTTGAGGGTGCCGGCGGCGATGTCGTAGCTGCCGCGGCCGCCGGAGAAGGAGGTGAGGTCGCCCGCGTCGGCGGTCTGCGGCAGGTAGGCGCGGGCGGTGAAGGAGGCGCCGTGCACGTCGTACGGGACGACCAGGACGTGGTACGTGCCGGAGGCCTTGGGGATCACCGTGGCCTCGGGGTCGGCGGTGGTCGCGCTCTCGGCGACCTCCTTGCCGTTCGCGTCGTAGACGTAGAGGTCGAAGTCGTCGGTCTGGTGGGCCCATTGGATCGAGACCGGGACGCCGCCCTCGGGGTTGTCGTCCCAGTAGCCGGCCGGCACGTTCACCGTCAGGTCGAAGCGGGCGCAGACGGCGTTGTCCGGGTCCTGGGCGGCGGCCGGGCAGGAGGTGGCGCCGCCCATGGTGCCCTTGGCGTAGTCGGGGCTCTGCCAGCTGACGTTCTGGTGGTCGCCGTCCAGGACGGCCGTGACGGGGGCGGCGGCCCGGGCCGGCAGGGCGGGGCCGGCCACGGCGGCGATGCTGGTGAGGGCCGCCGCCAGGGCGGCCCTGCGGAGGTGGGGTCGGAGCAGGCGCACGGGGGTTCTCCTGTCGACTCGAAGGCTCGAAGGCTCGATGACTCGAAGACTCGGTGGCACGGAGCCCGAAGGCTCGATGGCGCGGTCTGCCGGTGCGGCGGGCTACTTGACGGATCCGGCGGTCAGGCCGGAGACGACGTGCCGTTCGATCAGGGCGAACAGCACCACGACCGGCACGATCGCGACGACCGAGCCGGCGAACAGGTAGTTCCACTGGACGGTGTAGTTGCCGATGAAGCTGTTGATGCCGACGGTGAGCGGCTGGCTGCCCGGGTCGGTGGACAGCGTCAGGCCCATCACGAACTCGTTCCAGGCCGAGATGAAGGTGAAGATCACCGCGGTGACCACGCCCGGCAGGGCCAGCGGCAGGACGACCCGCCGCAGCGCCCCGAGCCGGCCGAGTCCGTCGAGTTGGGCGGCCTCCTCCAGCTCCACCGGGATCGAGGAGATGTACGCGGTGAGGATCCAGACCGCGAAGGCCAGGTTGAAGGCGGCGTTGCAGAGGATCAGCGTCCAGACCGAGTTGAGCATGTCCAGCTGGTAGAACTCGCGGTACAGCCCCACCAGCAGGGAGGTCGGCTGGAACATCTGGGTGACCAGGACCAGCAGCAGGAACAGCCGGCGGCCCCGGTAGCGGACCCGGGCGGTGTAGTAGGCGGCGGGCAGCGCGACCAGCAGCGCCAGCACGGTGGCGCCGCCGGCCACCAGCAGGGTGACCCGCAGGTTGGCGCCGAGGGTCGAGTCCTGCCAGACGCCGGTGAGGTTGGACCAGGCGAAGTGCCGGGGCAGGTAGCTCGCGTCGCGCAGTTCGTCGGCCGGGCGCAGTGCGGTGACGACCATCTCCAGGTACGGGAACAGGAAGACCGCCGCCAGCAGCCAGGCCGCCCCCGCGAGGGCCAGGGTGCGCGGGCCGATCCGCCGCCTCTGACGTATCGTCAACTCTCCTCCCGGTTCCAGCGGCTGACCTTCAGGAAGACCAGCACCAGCAGCACCACGAGGGCGAAGTTGACCACCGACATGGCCGCGGACTCCCCGATGTCGGTGTCCTTCAGCTGGTACATGAACACCGTGCTGGTGGCCGTGGAGCTGCCCGGGCCGCCCCGGGTCATGCCCCAGATCACCGGGAAGGAGTTGAAGACGTTGATCAGGTTGATGACCAGGCCGACCAGGAAGGCCGGCCGCAGCAGCGGCAGGGTGATCCGCCGGTAGGCCTGCCAGGCCGAGGCGCCGTCCACCCGGGCCGCCTCGTACACCTCGGCGGGGACGGTCTGCAGGCCGGCCAGCAGGGTGTAGGTGGTGAACGGGAGCGAGACGAACACCGCGACGAACACCATCCACGGCCAGGCCGTCGACGGGTCGCCGAGCCAGTCCCGGGGGCCGTCGACCAGCCCGAGGTCGGTCAGTACGGTGTTGAGCACGCCGGCCGTCCGGTCGAGCATCCAGCGGAAGCCGATGGCGGTCATCAGGACCGACGCCGCCCAGGGCGCGATCAGGGCCCAGCGGGTGTAGCGGCGGCCCGGGAAGCGCTGGTCGAACAGCTGGGCCAGGGCGAGCGAGAGCAGCATGGTCAGGCCGACCACGGCGAGCGTCCAGGCCACCGTGGCGAGCAGCACGTGCCCGAGGTCGGCCTCGCCGAACAGCTTGCGGTACTTGTCGAGCCCGGCCGAACCGCGGACGAAGCCGCTGGTGCTGACCCGCAGGAAGGAGGTGCGCACCATCTCGTAGACCGGCCACAGCACCACGGCCAGGATCAGCAGGACGGCCGGGCCGATCCAGGGCAGCGGCCCCAGCCGGCCGCCCGGTCGACGGCCCCTGCGCACGGGGGAGTTGAGGGTCACGGCATCGCCTTCCGCGGTCCGGTCCGGCCCGGCCCGGTCCGTCGCCTGGCCGGTCCGTCGTCTGTCGGGTCCGTCGTCTGTCGGGTCCGTCACCTGTTCGCGACGGCGTCCTGGGCCTTCTTCTGCAGGTCGCCGAGCACCTTGGCCGGGTCGCCCGACACGGCGCCGCCGACCGACTTCTTGAGCTCGGCCGAGACCGCGTCCCAGGTGGTGTCGCCGAGCGGGTAGAACACGGCGTGCGGCAGCAGGGCGAAGAACGGTTCGAGGTCCTTGTGCTTGCCGCCGGTGGTGAGGTCGGCCAGCGCGCCCTTGGTGACCGGCATCAGGTTGTAGGTCTCGTCGAAGGCCAGCTGGTTGTCGGTGGCGTACGCGAAGTCGAGGAACTTCCTGATCTGGTCGCGGTGTCCGTTCTTCTTGAACGCCATCATCCAGTCCGCGACCCCGAGGGTGGAGGAGAGCGGGCCGTCCTTGCCGGGGATCGGCGCGACCCCGTAGTCGACCTTGCCGTCCTGGGCCATCTGGATCAGCGACGGGTGGCCGTTGAGCATGGCCGCCTTGCCGGCCGCGAAGTCGGCGAACGCGGTCTTGCGGTCGGTGCTGGCCGGGTTGGGGTAGGTCAGCCCGGGGTCGACCAGGTTGCTCCTGAGCCAGCGGAAGGTGTCGATGTTCGCCTGGCTGTTCAGCGTGTAGGCGCCGTCCGGGCCGGTCGGCCCGCCGCCGTCGCCGAGCTCCCAGATCATGCTCTCGCCCTGGGCCTCCTCCGGCCCGAGCGGCAGCGCGTAGGGGGTGACCCCCGGCGCCTTGGCCTTGACCAGTTCGGCGTCCTGGCGCAACTCCGCCCAGTTGGACGGCGGTCGGGTGATCCCGGCCTGCTGGAACACCGTCTTGTTGTAGAACAGCGCGCGGGCCGAGGAGACGAACGGGATGCCGTACTGCACGCCCTTGACCTGCCCGGCCGCGGCGAAGCTGTCGATCAGGTCGGAGCGGGTGGCGGGCGACAGCACGTCCTCCGCCTTGTACAGCAGGTCGTCGGCGACCTTGTCGGCGTAGCCCCCGGTCTGCAGCACGTCCGGCACGTTGCCGCTCTGGATCATCGTCTTGACCTGCTTGTCGATGTCGTTCCAGTTCATCACCTGGACGTCCACCCGGATCCCCGGGTTGGCCGCGGTGAACGCGGTGGCGACCTTGTTCCAGTAGTTCTTGGAGCTGTTGGACTCCTTGTCGCCGTAGTCGGCGGCCACCAGCTTGAGCGTCACCTTGCCGTCGGCGTCCGCCCCGCCGCCGCTGCCACCGCTGCCGCAGGAGGTGAGCGCGAGCGCTCCGAGCGCACACGCCGAGACGAGGGCCAGTACACGTTTGTCCACTGCAGTTACCGCCTTCGTGCGTGCTTGATCGGTGATCCAAGATGCTTGAAGAACACTGGTTTTGAGCAGTTTCGAAAGAGCAGCTTGCTGCTTCGGGCGGTTCATGTCAATCGCGCCTGCAGGAGTGAGCACCCCGGGCGCTCCGACCCGGCCCGGCGGGAGGCCCTCTGCGCAGAAACGCTCAAGCAGGACGGTCCGCTCCGCGCCGCCGCGCCGGCCCCGGTCGGTGCGGCGCGGGCGGGGCCCGGCCGGTGGACCGGATCACCGCGGCTGGGATCATGGGCCCGGCGCGGACGGGTACGCGGTGGGTCGAGGCAGGACGGGGCGTAGGTGGGGGAGAGACGGCGGGGCGGGCGGGCGGTCCGGGAACTGCTGGCCGGGGCCGGGCGGCTGGCCGCGGCCGGGCGGGCGGCGGCCGGTGACCACCGGGCCGCCGTCGAGGAGGCGCGGCTGGCCGCGGTCGCGCTGCGGGACCGGCTGGTGCGGGCGGAGTTGGGCGCCATCGCGGTGGGCCGGTTGCGGGACGTGACCGAGGGCCGGCTGCGGGTCGGCGCGCTGGAGGCCGCCGGGTACACGACCGTGCGGCAGGTCGCGGAGGCGACGGCGTACCAGTTGCAGCTGGTCCCGGGCGTCGGGGCGCAGACCGCCGCGCAGGCGGTGGCCGCGGCCGGGCAGATCGCCCGGGCGGCCGAGCGGACGGTGGCCGTGCGGCTGGACGTGGAGCGGCAGGACGAGCCGGGCACCGCGCTGGTGGTCGCGCTGCACCGGCTGGTGGTCGCCGGGCCGGACGCGCCCCGGGCGGCCGAACTGGGGGAGCGGGTCGACGGTGAACTCGGCGCCCTGGCCGAGGCGGCCCGGCCGGTCGGCCGGCCGCTGCGCGGGCTGCTCGCCGGACGGGACCGCCGGCGGGAGGCGCACGCCGCGGTCGGGCGGCTGGCGGCGCGGCTCGCCGAACTCGACGGGCAGGCGGTGCCGGTGCTGTTCGCCCAGGCCTCCGCGGACCTGCTGCGCCCACCCGCCCCGGCGGTCGAGGCCTGGACGGACTTCGAGCACCGCTCGGCCGACTACTACGGCGTCCTGGCGGAGGTCACCGCCCTCGGCGACACCGCCGACCCGACCGCCGCCGAGGGCCACCTGCCCGGGGAACTGGCCGACCTCGTCCGGGCCGAGCCGCTGGACGACACCCGGTGCAGGGTCTCGCTGCGCGGCTACCAGGCGTTCGGGGCCCGCTTCGCGCTCCGGCAGGGACGGGTGATCCTGGGCGACGAGATGGGGCTCGGGAAGACCGTCCAGGCGATCGCCGTCATGGCGCACCTGGCCTCGCGGGCGAACACCCACTTCCTGGTGGTCTGCCCGGCGAGCGTCCTGATCAACTGGGGCCGGGAGGTCGAGGCCCGCAGCACCCTGCGGGCGTACCGCTGCCACGGCCCGGACCGGGAGGCGGCCCGCGCCGAGTGGCTGCGGACGGGCGGTGTCGCCGTGGTGACCTTCGAGGGCCTGCGGCGGCTGGACGTCCCGCCCGAGCAGCCGGTCGGCCTGCTGGTGGTCGACGAGGCCCACTACGTCAAGAACCACCGGGCGCAGCGCTCCCTGGCGGTCGGCGCCTGGACCGACCGGGTCGACCGGGTGCTGTTCCTCACCGGCACGCCGATGGAGAACCGGGTGGAGGAGTTCCGCAACCTGGTGCACTACCTGCAGCCGGGCCTGCTGCCGCAGATCGACACCGGGTCGACCGCCGCCGGTTCCACGTCCTTCCGCCGGGCGGTCGCCCCGGCCTACCTGCGGCGCAACCAGCAGGACGTGCTCACCGAACTGCCCGAGGTCGTCCACGTCGACGAGTGGGAGGAGTTCACCCCCACCGACCTCGCCGCCTACCGCGCCGCCGTCACCGAGGGGAGCTTCCCGGCGATGCGACGGGCGGCCTACGCCGACCCGGAGCACTCCGCGAAACTCCAGCGGTTGCGGGAGATCGTCGCGGAAGCGGCCGGGAACGGGCGCAAGGTGGTGGTGTTCTCCTTCTTCCGGGACGTCCTGGCGGTCGTGCGGGAGGCGCTGGGGAGCGGGGTGTTCGGGCCGGTCGACGGGGGAAAGGCGGCGGAGCGGCGCCAGGAGGTGGTGGACGGCTTCGCCGCCGCGCCCGGGCACGCCGTGCTGCTGGCCCAGATCCAGGCCGGCGGGCTGGGCCTGAACATCCAGGCCGCCTCGGTGGTCATCCTCTGCGAGCCCCAGGTGAAGCCGACCATGGAGGCCCAGGCCGTCGGCCGGGTGCACCGGATGGGGCAGGTCCGACGGGTGCAGGTGCACCGGCTGCTGGTGGCGGACAGCGTCGACCAGCGGATGCTGGAGATCCTGCGGACGAAGCAGCGGCTGTTCGACGCCTACGCCCGGCGGAGCGAGCTGGCGGAGTCCGTACCGGAGGCGGTGGACGTCTCGGAACCGTCGCTGGCGGTACGGATCGTGGAGGAGGAGCAGCAGCGGCTCGCCGCGGAACGGGGCGCCTGAGAACGGCCCCGAGGTGTCCGACCCCGTGACGCCGGGTGGCGCGGCGGCCGCTCCGCCACGGGGTGGCCGGGCGGCGGTGTTCGACGGGACGGTGCGGTTCGGGCACGACGGCTGTGAGCGGTTCGCGTGCCCGGGCCGCTGGTCCGTCCCGTCGGACTTCTGACGGTCACCGGGGCTCAGAGCGCCGGGACCTGGGGGAGGCCGAACATGCCGGGGTTGTTGCGGATCCGCTCCCGCAGGTCGACGCGGTCCGCCCCCGGCTCGTCGGTCCAGGCGTGGACCGGCTCGGTGAGTTCGGGGTTGACGAAGTACATCAGTGCGGTGCGCTCCGGCAGGCGCAGGTTGCGGACCTGGTGGTAGAGGGCGGGGATGCGGCCGCCGGTGAGGTCGGTGAGGACCGAGCCGGGCATCAGGATGACCTCGTCCGGGGCGGTGACCACCGGCTGGGGGTCGCCGTCGAGGAAGAGCTCGAGGCCGGGGCCGGTGCTGTGGATGACCGTCACCATGTGGCCGTCCTCGTGCCGGTCCTGGAGCAGGTCGCGGTCGGAGCCGGTGGCCGCGTAGTTGTTCAGCTGGAGGTAGGAGGCGGTCTCGAAGGCGGGGGCCCGGTGCTCGCCGAGCCGGGCCGCGATCTCGCCGACGGTGTCGGCGACGAGCCCGGCCAGGTGGCGGCGCCAGGCGAGCAGGGCGTCGGTGAGGCCCGGGAGTTCGGCCGCGTGGGGGATCAGGTCGAGGCGGTCGTGCCAGAGGGTGAAGCAGTCGTTGAGGTCGGGGCGGTCGGCGCTGACCGAGAACTCCCGGCCGAGCGGGCGGTAGCCGAAGTTGAAGTCCCCGGTCGAGTAGCGGAACTTGTGCTCGGTCGGGTGGGCGAAGAACACCCGGCTCTCGGCGAGCGCCCGGTGCAGGAGCTGGTCCGCGCCGTCGCGGAGCGTGATCCGGGCGTAGCCGTCACGCAGCAGGTCGCCGGCGGCCTGGACGGCAGCGGTGTGGATGGCAGCGGTGTGCATGATGCGTCTCTCCTCCGTACCTGGGGCCCCTGGTCGGGTGCCGGGACGACGGTACGTGGAGAAGATGCCGGGATTTTGAACTGTTGGCGCAACGCATATACCGGGATTGCGGCGCGGCCGGATTCCCTGACGCGCGGTTAGCGCCGGGCCCCGGGACGGGCCCCGTCCGGACCCTGAGGACCGCCCCCTCAGGACCGGACGGCGAAGACCCAGCGGTGCGCGGCGAGCACGTCGTCCGGCACGGGGAGCGGGCCGCGGCCGTAGTGGCGGGTGAACTCGAAGGGCGTGTGGAGCGTGGTGGACCAGCCGTGCGCGGCGAGGTGGGCGGTGGTGTCGGGGCGCGGGCCGGGGTCGAGCGGCGCGGCCGGTTCGAGGCCGGTCCCTTCGAACCCGGTGGCGGGCCCGGCGCCGGGCCGGGCCTCGTAGGCGAGGGTGGAGCCGGGGGCGCTGAGCCGGTCGACGGCGTCGAGGAGTCCGGGTTCGGCGGCGCCGGGCAGGCGCAGCAGCAGCCCCTCGGCGAGCCAGGCGGTCGGCCGGTCGGGGCGGAACCCGGCGTCGGTCAGCGGCCCGGTCCAGTCCGTGTGGAGGTCGGTGCCGACGGCGCGGCGCCGGGCCGCGGGCCGGGCGCCGGTGCCGGCCAGGGCGTGTTCCTTGAACGTCAGCAGCTCGGGCCGGTCGACCTCGTAGACGGTGCAGTCGTCCGGCAGGTCCAGCCGGTACGCCCGGGTGTCCGGGCCCCCGCCGAGCAGGACGAGCTGCCGGGCGCCGAGTTGGACGGCCCGCAGCACCTGGTCGTCGAAGGCCCGGGTCTGGAGGGCGAAGTAGCGGGCGAGCCGGCCCCAGAGCGGGTCGGCCCCGCCGTCCGGGACGTCCTCCGGGCGGCGGGGCCAGTGCGCGGCGGCGGGGGCGGCGCGCAGGAGGTGCTCGGCGTACGGGTCCCGGGCGAGGGCGTCGGGGCGGTGGGTCTCGAGCGCCCGGGCGGCGGCGACCAGCAGGGCGGCCGGCTCGACCTCCGCTGCCGTACCGGCTGCTGGGGCGAGGCCGGGGTTCTCGGTCAGGTCGACGGTCATGCGCGCTCCTGCTGCTCGGTGACGGTCTGCTCGGTGACGGTGCGCTGGGGGACGGTGCGCCGGGGGACGGCCGTCCCCCGGGTGGGGGTGGCCGTGCCGGGGGGCCGGGTCCAGACGCCGGGCCGGTCGTGGGTGGTGACCCGGGCGCCGTACACCCGCCGCATGAAGCCGAGGACGGCCTCGTCCGACAGGTGCAGTGCGGCGGTGCAGTCGGCGAGCACGGTGATGTGGAAGCCCTTCTGGAACCCGGTCCGCGCGGTGCTGTCCACGCACACGTCGGCGAACACGCCCGCCAGGGCCAGATGGTGGACGCCGCGCTCGACCAGGTGCTGTTCGAAGCCCTCGCTCAGGAAGGCGTCGAAGCACGCGTACTTGGTGAACACCGCCTCGTCGTCCCTCGGGGCCACGGCGTGGAACTCGGCGCCCCAGCTGCCGGTGGGGCACTTGGGGCGCTTGCCGAGGGTGGCGTCGCGGTGGCGCCAACTCGCGCCCTGGTGGGCCGGATCGCCGAGGAAGCGGACGAACACCACGTCGGTGCCGTGCGCCCGGGCGGTGTCGACGGCGCGGGCGGTGGTCGCGGCGACGGTGGCGAGCCGGGTCGGGTCGCCGGGGTAGCGGGCGGCGGCCACCGGGCCGGCGCAGAAGTCGTTCTGGAGGTCGACGACGATCAGTGCGGTACGGCCGTCGGGCGCGTTCACCCGGCCGGTCCCCGGTCAACCGCGGCGGCGGCCGCGGGGACGCCCGCGGGTACGTTGACGGGGACGGCCCCGGTCGTGTCGACGGGTACGGCGGTGGTTGCCACGGTGCGGGATCTCCTCGGATCGGTGCCGGTGGGGACCGGGCGGTCCGTGCCCGATCGGTCTCCCACTATCGACCCAGGACGCCGGAGCGGGCGGGACATGATCGTCGTGTTCACCCGATGGGGTGAACTCGGTCTGTCCGGGCCGACCGGCCGACGGCCTGCCGACGTCCGGACCCGCGCCCCGGCCGGTAGGGCTGTCGATGAGCGCCTCGAAGTCGACTGTGAGCAGCTCGAGTTGAGCCTGTCCGACGAGGTCTCGGGGGTCCCTCGGGAGCTGCTGGAACGGGTCTCCGAGCGCTTCGTCCGCGGCGACCGGGCGCGCTCCCAGGGCGCCGGCTTGACCGGGCCGGGCCGGGCCGGGCCCGGCCGTCGTCCGGACGGTGTTCACCGTGCGGCTGCCGGGGGCTCCTCCGTCGCCCGGCGTCGAGCGCCGGTGACCGCCGTCCGGAAGCGCTGCCGGTAGTCCGTCGGTGTGGTGTCCAGCCGTCGGCGGAAGGCCCGTACCAGGGTGTCCGTGGTGCCGAACCCGCAGGCGGCCGCGATCCGTTCGAGGGTGTCGTCGCCGGACTCCAGACGGTGGCGGGCGAGTTCGACCCGGGCCGACTCGACGTAGGCGCTCGGGGTGGTGCCCAGTTCGGTCTTGAAGATCCGGATCAACTGCCGTTCGCTGACGTGGGCGTGGGCGGCCAGCTCGGGCACGGTGAGCCGGCCGGAGAGGTTGCGCAGGATGTGGTGGCGCAGCTCCTCGATCCGCCGGGTGGTGGAGACGGGCTCCAGCGGGACGCTGAACTGGCTCTGGCCGCTGGGGCGTTTGAGGTACATGACCAGCTGGCGGGCCACCCGCAGGGCGAGTTCCTCGCCGAAGTCCTCGGCGACCAGGGCGAGCGAGAGGTCCAGGCAGGCGCTGATCCCGGCCCCCGTCCACACCTCGCCGGCCCGGATGAAGATCGGGTCGGCGTCGACCTCGATCTGCGGGTACTCGGCGGCGAGTTGGCCCGCCGTGGACCAGTGGGTGGTGGCCCGGCGGCCGTCCAGCAGTCCGGCGGCCGCCAGCAGGTGCGCGCCCACGCAGACCGAGGCGACCCGGCGGGCCCGGGCGGCCAGGGTGCGGACGTGCCCGACCACGGCCGGGTCGGTCACCGCCCGGACCCGCCCGGCGCCGTCGGTCTCCACGGCCCCGGGCACCAGCAGGGTGTCGATGCCGCCCGCGGCGGCGGCCTGCTCGAAGGTGAGGTCGGGCAGGATCCGCACCCCGGCGGCGGTGGTGACCGGTCCGGTGGTCGCGGCGGCCAGCACCACCCGGTAGCCGGTGTCGTCGTCGCCGCTCTCCCGCCGGACCAGTGAGAACACCTCCGGCGGACCGGTGACGTCGAGCAGGTCGACCCCCTCGAACAGGACGATCACGATCAGCCGCCGCGCGGGCTCCACGAGCACGGTCTCCACGAGTACGGTCCCTCCCCGATGGCCGGATGTCGGAATCTGCATGTTAGGCGACATTGCCGCCGTGGCGAGCCCGCCCGTAGCGTTGCCGGAGGCGGGCCGCACCAGGCGTGACCTGCCCCGATCCCCCCAGCCCACGAAGGCGGTACCGTCATGCCCACGACCACCCTGCGCACCCTGACCGGTCTCGACGACAAGCCCGCCGTGCTCGGCGCCGCGACGCTGATCCTGGTCGACTACCAGAGCACCTACACCCGCGGGGTGATGGAGCTGACCGGCTGGCGCGAGGCCCTCGACGCGGCGGCCGCGCTGCTCGCCCGGGCCCGGGAGGCCGGCGCCACCGTCATCCACGTCGTCAACGACGGCGGCGAGGGCACCCCGTACGACGTCCGCGCCGAGATCGGGCGGATCCACCCGGCGGTGGCCCCGGCCGAGGGCGAGCGGGTCGTGGTCAAGCAGGCCCCGGACGCCTTCGTCGGCACCGACCTGGCCGACCTGGTCGACGCGGCCGGCCACCAGGAGGTGGTGGTCGCCGGTTTCATGACCCACATGTGCGTCGCCTTCACCACCGCCGGCGCCTTCCTGCGCGGCAACCGCCCCACCGTGGTCGCCGACGCCTGCGCGACCCGCCCGCTGGAGTCCGGTGCCACGCAGCTCACCGCGGACCAGGTCCACCGCGGCGCGCTCGCCACCATCGGCGACCTCTACGGCGTGGTCGTGGAGACGGCGGCCGAACTCGGCTGAACCGCGGAACCGCGGAACCGTTGAGCCGAACCGTCGAACTCGGCTGAACCGCGGAACCGTTGAGCCGAGCCGTTGAACCGGCGGGCCCCGGTCCGTCACCCGGGGCCGGCCGGCCCTCCGAGACTGCCGGGGCCGCGGCCGGGCGGCAATGGATTCGGCCTCCGCCGAAGGGTCTTGCGGTCCGGGCGGCTCCGGGGCGACCATCGCGTTCGTGCTGCGAATCTTCTTCGGAACGGACGACCTGGACCGGACCCGGGTCGCGGAGCGTCCGGACATGTCGATGGAGCTGTCCCTCAGCGTGCACGGCCTGGTCAGCGGCCGCTGCGATCCGCGCTTCCAGGTCTGGCGCAACCGGCTGCGGGCGTCCTGGAACCCGCGCACCGCGCTGCTCTTCGACCTCTACACCGCCACGGCGATCCCGGAGTTCCTGACCGTGCGCCGGGATCCCGGGGCGACCGAGAGCGCCACCGCCGAGACGCCGTCCGAGCCGCTCCGCGACCACCTGCGATCGGTGGGCGGGGTACGGCAGTTGAGCGCCTTCGCGCGCGGGGTGGCGGCGGGCGACCAGCGGGCCCGGAAGCTGCTCGGCAACGTCACCGCCGACTACCAGACCCGCGCGATCGACCCGTACCGGCGCCAGATCGAGACCATCGTCACCACCGAGCACGGGCGCCGCCGCCGGATCAGCGAGCCGGACCAGGTGCTCGGTTCGCTGCACCCGGCGCTGTCCTGGCGCCGCCCGGTGCTCAGCTTCCCGCTGGCCGGCGGCTGCCGCCACGACGTCCGGCTGGACGGCCGCGGACTCCTGCTCCAGCCCTGTGTGTTCGGCCCGCGCCGCCCCGTCATCGCCCGTTTCGAGGACCCCCGGCAGCAGCCCGTCCTCCTCTACCCGGCGAGGATCAGCGGCCCCTTGCAGCCCGAAGCCGAACCCACCCCCAGCCGCACCCTGACCGCGCTGCTCGGCCAGACCCGCGCCGCCGCCCTGGAGGCCATCGCCACCCACGGGCCGTGCTCCACCAAGGACCTGGCCGCGGTGCTGGACATCTCCACCGCCTCCGCCAGCGAACACGCCACCGTCCTGGCGGAGTCGGGCCTCACCAGCAAGGAGCGCGACGGCCGCACCGTCACCCACCTCCCCACCGCGCTCGGCCGGGCCCTGCTGGCCGGCCGCCTGCCCGCCGCTGCCGCCGCCGGACCGGAGTGACACCCGGACCGGAGTGACGCCCGCACCGCCCCCGAGCCGGAGTGGCCCCGAGTCGGAGTGACACCCGGAGCGGCGCCGTCCGGAAAATCGAACACCTTCACCCGAACGAGTGATCGACAACGTGGTTCCACCCCCTCCCCTCGCTAGCGTGACCGGAAAGGACGGCGCGGAGGACCGCGGACAGTCGGAGGGGTGGGGGCCGTGGAAGCCGATCGACGGTTGCTGGTCAGTGTGTTCGGGCCGCAGGAGGCCCGTGCGGCGGTGCTCGGCGGTGCCCGGATCATCGACAGCGAGGACCCGCGCAGTGCGCTGGGCACCATCAAGCCGCGCCGGATCATGGACATCGCGGACGCGGTGCTGGCGGCCCGCCGGGAGCTGCCGGTGCAGCTCAGCACCAACATCGGCGAGGACCAACTGCTGTACCGCCGGGCCGAGAACGGCCTGGCCCTGGCGAAGTCGTCCTACGAGCAGGTGGGCAAGGCGGCCCAGGCCGCGCTCGGCGTCGCCCTCGCGATGGGCACCCGGGTGCACCCCTGCGGGATCGTCAAGGTCGGGCTGGACGGCATGACGGCCGCCGAGGCCGGTGAGGTGCTGGGCGAGGTGGTCGCCACCGTCCGGCGGGCCGACGGCCTGGCCGGGACCCGGGTGATGGCCGTGCTGTTCGCCCAGGACCTCGACCTCTGGGAGGCCCGCAAGACCCTCCCGCAGGTCCGCCGCGCCCTGGTCGGCCTGCGCGAGTACCACCCCTGCGCCCCGGACACCCCGGGGGCGTTCGACCTCGCCGACTTCGCCGAACCCGCGGACGCCCGGTCGCCCGACGGGCGCCCCACCGAGGCCGGCCTCAAGGCCCGCGGCGACCTGCCGGACAGCGCCCGCGGCACCTCCGTCGCCGTCACCGAGCCCTTCCCGCACGACCGCTACGGCCTCACCCGGGCCCGCCGGACCGACCGCACCGCGATCCGGGCGATGGTGGAGGCGAGCGCCGCGGCCGGCGCCGACGCGATCATGATCGACACCAGCATCCTGCTGAAGGTCGCCCGGATCGGCGTGGTCTCGCTGGCCGACAGCACCGAACTGGTCGACCTGGACCGCCACGACACCGACGACCACGGTCTGGCCCGGGCGGGCATCCTCACCCTCGACGAGATCCGCTACTTCGTCGACCTCTGCCACGCCCACGGCCTGGAGGCCAACCTGGCCGGCTCCGTGCGGAGTCACCAGGCCCAGCAGCTCTGGCGGCTGGTGCCCGCCCTGGACCAGCTCTCCGCCCGGGGCGGGGTCAGCGCCCTCGCCCGCGACCCGCACGGCGGTTCCGGCCGGGCCACCCGCCACGAGCGCACCGTCCGCAGCTCCCTCGTCCGCGGCCTCGTCCCGCCCGAGCAGCACGGCCGACTGGTCGTCCCGCCCGCGCTGGCCGCCACCGAGGAACTCGCCGTCCTGCTCAAGCGCCACCCCGACCTGTCCGCCCACGTCACCACTCCGTACGGCGACCTGACCCCGCTGGGCTGACCGGCGGCCCGCGCGCGACGGCGCCCGGTTCAGGCGCCGACGGTGGACGGCGGCCCCAGCCTGGTCAGGGCGTCGCGCAGCGCGGCCCGGCTGGTGATGCCGAGCTTGGGGAAGATCCGGTAGAGGTGGGCACTGACGGTGCGCGGGGAGAGCCGGGTCTGCTCGGCGATCTCCTTGTTGGTCAGGCCGCCCGCCGCGAGGTCGGCGATCCGGCGCTCCTGCCAGGTCAGCGCGACGGCGGTGTGCGCCGGTGCCCGGGACGGCACCCCGCCGACGCGCAGTTCGGCCCGGGCCCGGGCGGCCCAGGCGGCCGCGCCGAGGCGCTCGAAGGTGTCGGCGGCCGGGGCGAGCAGCGGCCGGGCCGCGGTGGCGCCCCGGGTGCGGCGGAGCCGGACGCCGTGGGCCAGTTGGATCCGGGCGAACTCGAACGGGAAGTCCGCGGCGGCCGGGTGGGCCTCGGCGCGGGCGTACGCCTCGGCGGCCTCGTCGTCGTCCTCGGCGGTCATCGCCAGCGCCCCGTGGGTGAGCAGGCCGAGCCGCGGGGAGACGGCGGGCAGGTCCGCCGCCCGGGCGGCGAGCGCGTGCGCGCGGGCCTGTGCGGTGCGGCCGGTGTGGACGGCGGCCTCGACGAGGTCCAGCAGGGTGCGGGAGGCCTGGTGGGCGTAGGGCTGGAGGGTGCCCGGCGCGGTGATGCCGATGGCCTGGAGGTAGGCGCTCTCGTAGTCGCCGTCGCTGAGCGCGGCGATGGTCCCGGCGGAGTCGGCGAGTTGGGTGAGGAAGCCGATGCCGCGCGGGCGGGCCCAGGAGTCGACCACCGCCTGGAGTTCGCGGGCGGCGCCGGTCCGCCCGCGCAGGGCGGCGAGTTGGGCGAGGTAGGCGCGGGTCTGGTGGGCGAAGAGTTCCAGACCGAGGTCGTCGGAGCGCGACAGCGCGCGCTGGCCGGTCCGTTCGGC
Organism: Kitasatospora sp. NPDC089797; assembly: GCF_040684795.1. NCBI lineage: Bacteria > Bacillati > Actinomycetota > Actinomycetes > Kitasatosporales > Streptomycetaceae > Kitasatospora > Kitasatospora sp. NPDC089797. Next base: position 83,419 of record NZ_JBFBGS010000012.1, read on the forward strand.
GGCCTCCCACTCACCGACGGCCAGCTGGTCGAGCATGATCAGGTGCAGCATCACCATGCCGGTGGAGACCGCGCCGGTCTCCAACTCGCGGGAGACGGTGCGCTGCAGATGGGGGCGGAGCGGGCCGAGGACGTCCAGGTGGTAGGCGGAGACGCCCAGGCGGGCGACGTCCCACGGGTCCTGGTCGGGCAGGTCCGCGGCGGCCCGTTCGACGGTGGCGGCCCACCCGGCGCCGTGCCGCACGACGTCGCTCCAGGTGCCGCTGTAGAGCCGGGCCCGTTCGCTGACGCGGTCGCCGAGCGAGGCGAGCAGGGCGTGGGTGCGTTCCCACAGGGTGCGGTCCGCGGCGAACTGGCTGGTGGCCAGCAGCAGGGTGACCAGCCGGTCGAGCACCTCGGCGCCGCCCGCTCCCCGTTCCCCGTCGCTCGCCCGCGCGTCACCGGGGCCGGCTCCGCTGCCGGTCCCGGGGCCGTCCGCCGGGCCGCCGTCGCCCGGACGGTCGGTCGTGGGGTGGGCCAACTGCTCTATGGCGGCGAGGAGTTGGCGGTGCGGTGTGCGGACGTCGCCCTCGTGGTACAGCGCCTGGTAGCCGGCGGCGAGCACGGCGGCGGGGGAACGGTGGGAGCCGGGGCCGGGGTCGGCCAGGATCAACCTGCGGGCGTGGCCGAGGCGGGCGGCGTGGCCCGCGATGAACGCGGCGTCACCGAGCCGCCGGGAACGGTCGGCCGGGTGCTCGCTCAGCTCGGCGGCCCGGGTCAGCCAGGTCACCGCCGTGAGGGCGCCGCCGCGCCGGGTGGCCGACTCGGCCGCGGTCTCCAGCAGGGCGGCGACCTCCTCGTCCGGGTCGACGGTGGCCTCGGCCAGGTGGGCGGCGCGGCGCTCCACGTCGCCCCGGTGGAGGTCGGCCAGGGCGCGGTGGGCGTCGCGGCGCTGGTCGGGCGTCGCCAGGTGGACGACGGACGAGCGGACCAGCGGATGGCGGAAGGCGAAGTCGCCGGTGCTCTGCTCGATCACCAGCAGGCCGTGGGCGACGGCTTCGTCGGCGTTGCGCATCCGGTACCGCCGGACGGCGAACGCGCTCTCGCGCGGGCCGGCCGCGACCCCGTCCAGGGCGCCCTTCAGCAGCTCCGCCCGGACGGTGTCGGCCAGGCCGGCGATCCGGGTGCCGTAGAGGTGCTGGAGGCGCCGGGGCGGTGAGGCGTCGCGCAGGGCGGACGGCTCGGCGGGGGCCCGGCCGCCGTGCCGGGCGGCCGCGTGGACGGGCAGTTCCAGCAGCGCCAGCGGGTTGCCCTGCGCCTGCTCCAGGACGAGGCTGCGCACCTGCCCGTCCAGCGCGGGGTAGTGCCCGTCGAGCAGCCGGGCCGCGTCGGCGGCGCCGAGGGCGCCGATCGGGAGTTCGGGCAGCGCGGCGGTGTCGAAGCGGGAGGCGATGTCGGCGCGGACGGCCAGCAGGAGCTTGAGCCGGCTGCCGACCAGCCGGCGGCCGACGAAACCGCAGACGGCCGCGCTGGAGTCGTCCAGCCAGTGGGCGTCGTCCAGGACCAGGAACAGCGGTCGGCGGTCGGCGGCGGAGGACAGCAGGCCGAGCACCGCGATGCCGAGGGCCATCAGGGAGGGCGGGGTGCCGCCGCCCTGGTCGAACACGGCGTCGAGGGCGGCGCGGGTGCCGTCCGCCAGCCCGGCGGTGTGCGGCAGCAGCGGGTAGAGGAGCTGGTGCAGGCCCGCGTACGGCAGCTCCGACTCGGCCTCGACCCCGGTGGCCCGGACCACGAGCTGACCGTCGCGCGCGGCGAGGTTCGCGGCGTGGTCGAGCAGCGCGCTCTTGCCGACCCCGGCCTCCCCCCGCAGGAGCAGGGTCCGCCCCTCCGCGCCCTGGGCGAACGCGGACAGCTGGGCCCGCTCGCCGTCCCGGCCGAGCATCGGCATGAGCGGAACCACGGCCTCGCTCCCTCCCCATCGAGCCCGCAGGCCCATCGATCCCCGCAGGCCCCGTAGAACCCGCAGGACTCCATCGAACCCGCAGGTCAGCGCGACCGCGGCCGCCCGGCCCGGTGGAACGGGCCCGGCGGCGGCCAAAGCGGTACGGCTTTCAACTACCCAACCGGTTGATTACACCCGGCCGATGATTCCGCTGTCAACCAACGGGTTAGTTGGTACTGGGCTAGGGTCGGCGCATGCAACGCGACGCCGAAGCCACCAGACAGCGACTCATCGAGGCCGGGCGTGCCGAGTTCGCCGCCCACGGACTGGCCGGCGCCCGGGTCGACCGCATCGCCGAGGCCGCGCGGAGCAACAAGGCGCAGATCTACCACTACTTCAAGAGCAAGGCGGGCCTGTTCGAGGCGGTCTGGAACAGCGCGGTCGGCGAGATCATCGGCGGCCTGCCGTTCGACGTGGAGGACCTCCCCGGCGTCGCGGCCCGGCTCAGCGACATCTACGCCGAGCACCCGGACCTGCCCCGGCTGATCACCTGGCAGAACCTGGAGCGCGCCGGTCAGCCGCTGAGCGGGCTCGGGGTCGAGGAGGTCCGTCGGCGCAGCGCCGCGCTCGCCGACGCGCAGGCCAGGGGCGTGGTCTCGGACCGGTTCGACCCCCGGGTGCTGTTCGCGGTGATCGTCCACACCGCCATGCTCTGGCCCGCCACCGCCCCCGAGCTGCTCGCGGTGGTGGACCTCGACGATCCCGGGAAGCGCCGCGAGATCGTCCGGCAGGTCGTCACGGCGCTGATCGACTGAACCGCACCGCCCCGGACGCCCGCGGCGCGCAGACCGGGGCGCCGGGCCGGGTCAGGCGGTGGCCGGGAGGGTCGGGGCGGGCCGGGGCTGCCGGGGCAGCGGGAGGGTGAGGGCCTCGGGGGAGGCGGGCGGCAGGGCGAGGGCGGAGGCGGTCTCGGCGGGGAGCGGGTGGAGGCCGAGGAGGGCGGTGGTGAGGCGGGCGGTGGCCCGGTGCCAGTCGGGGATCCGCTGGAGCATCGCGTGGCCGCTGCCGGTGACGGTGTAGCCGCAGACGCGGGCGCCGGCGGCGCGGCTGCGGGCGGCGAAGGCGCGGGTGTCGGCGGGGGCGGTGACGGTGTCGCGGTCGCCGTGCAGGAACAGGACGTCGCGGCCCGCGAGCTGCTCGCAGGGGTCCTCGGCCGGGCACCAGGGGGCGAGGACCACGAGGCCGGTGACGGCCGGGTGGCCGCCGGCCCGGAGGGCGGCGCGCCCGCCCATGGAGTGGCCGACCAGGACGGTCGGGACCGGGCCGAGGGTCTTGGTGAGCTCGTCGAGCGCGGCGAGCGCGTCCTGGGCGGCGTCGGCGCGGGCGCCGTTCCAGCCGCGGTGGCGGTAGCGGACGGTGCCGATGGCGATCCCGGCGTCGGCGGTCTCCCGGGCGAGGGCGCGGAGGAAGCCGTGCATGCGCAGCAGCGGGAGGTTGAAGCGGCGGGGCCGGGCGAGGTTGTGCTCCTCGCCGCCGTGCAGGACGAGGACGGCCGCCGTGGCGGCCGCCGGGCGCACCCGCCACTGCAGCGTCCTGTGCGCGCCCGCGCCCGTACCGATTCCGCTCACCTTGGCACCCTCCGGTTCCGTCTCCGTGTCCCGTCACCCCCGGTCCGGACCGCCACTGTACGTGGACGGTCGGCCCCGGTGTTCACCCGACGGAACCATCCCGGACATTCGGGCGCGCGCGGTCGGGCCGGGGTGCTGCTATCCACGAAGGGTGGGGGGTCGCCCGCGCCGCTCGTGGCGCCGTGTCACCGAGTGGAGGACTCCGTGGCTCAGCAGCTCGCACTCTCCGTCGACTTCGGGTCGGGTTTCACCCAGGCCTGGGGCAAGATCGCCAAGGTCATCCCGCAGTTCATCGCCTTCCTGGCGATCCTGGTCATCGGCTGGATCGTGGCCAAGGCGATCGCCCGGCTCCTGGACCGCGTGCTGCGCCGGCTCGGGTCCGAGCGGGTCGCCGAACGGGCCGGGATGGCCCGCTACCTGAGCAACTCCAAGTACGACATGACCGGCATCATCTGCAAGATCGTCTACTACGCGATCCTGCTGATGGCCCTCCAGCTGGCGTTCGGCGTCTTCGGCCCGAACCCGATCAGCGTGATGATCCACAGCATCGTCGCCTGGCTGCCCAGGGGCATCGTCGCGGTGGCGATCGTGGTGGTGGCGATGGCCATCGCCAACGGCGTCCGCGACATCGTCGGCAGCGCGCTCTCCGGTGCCTCGTACGGCCGTACCGTGTCCACCCTGACCTGGGCGTTCATCGTGGGGCTCGGGGTGATCGCGGCGCTCGGCCAGGCCGGGATCGCGACCGCGATCACCGGACCGGTGCTGATCGCCGCGCTGGCGACGATCACCGGTGTGCTGGTGGTCGGCGTCGGAGGTGGCCTGATCACGCCGATGCGGCAGCGCTGGGAGCGGTGGCTGAACAGCGCCGAGCAGGAGACCGCCCGGCTGCGCGGCACCGCCTACCAGGCGGGCCGGTCCGACGCGCTGGGCAACCAGCCGATCCGGCCGACCACCCAGACCGGCCCGGGCACCCCGCCGCCGGGGATCGACCCCGGCGACCAGCGCTAGCCACGCCGGCCACGGCAGGGACCGGCGGGCAGCCGGGCGGCCGGTTCAGACGGCGAGCAGGCCCTGCTCGCGCACCAGCCAGCAGATCGCGGTCAGCCGGGTGACGGCGTAGTCGTAGCCGACCGGTTCCCGCCAGCCGATCTCGGTGAGCGCGTCCAGGAAGCCCAGCGCGTAGTCCGACAGTTCCTCACGGTCCAGGGGCCGGGGCGAGAGCTCCGGCCCCTGCGCGTACAGCAGCTCGCGCAGCATCGCCGCGTGCTGGTCGACGGCGGCGACGAAGCCGGGCTCGAAGGCGAACTCGGCCAGCCGGGGCGTGAAGGCGGCCACGATGCCGGGCAGCGGGCAGCCGGCCGGCTCGTCGGGGGAGCGCCGGAAGGACTCGTCGGGGGTCGCGAACATCCGTCCACGGTAGGCGAGCGGCCGAGCGGGCAGGCCGGCGCGTGACGGTTCCGTGCTGAGACCTTGGCCACCTTCGGGACGTTCCGTGGCATGGCCGGTTCCCTGCGTCCACGACCGGGTCGTCCGTACCAGAATGGGCGGCATGGATCTCCGCATCTTCACCGAGCCCCAGCAGGGTGCGAGCTACGACACCCTGCTGAAGGTCGCCCGCACCGCCGAGGACCTCGGCGCCTTCAGCGCGTTCTTCCGCTCCGACCACTACCTGAAGATGGGCGACGTGGACGGCCTGCCCGGCCCCACCGACGCCTGGATCACCCTGGCCGGCCTCGCCCGCGAAACCCGCACCATCCGCCTCGGCACCCTGATGACGGCCGGCACCTTCCGGCTGCCGGGCGTCACCGCGATCCAGGTCGCCCAGGTCGACGCGATGAGCGGCGGCCGGGTCGAGTTCGGCCTCGGCGCCGGCTGGTACGAGGCCGAGCACTCCGCGTACGGCATCCCCTTCCCGAAGGAGAAGTTCGGGCGGCTGGAGGAGCAGCTGGAGATCATCACCGGGCTGTGGCGCACCAAGCTCGGCGACACCTTCTCCTTCTCCGGCGAGCACTACACGCTCACCGACTCGCCCGCGCTGCCCAAGCCCGTCCAGGAGCGCATCCCGGTGCTGGTCGGCGGCCTCGGCCCGAAGCGGACCCCGGCGCTGGCCGCCCGCTTCGCCGACGAGTTCAACCTGCCGTTCGCCTCGCTGGCGGACAGCACCGCCCAGTTCGGCCGGGTCCGGGCCGCCGTCGAGCAGGCCGGCCGGTCGGCCGACGAGCTGGTGTACTCCAACGCCCTGGTGGTCTGCGTCGGCCGGGACGACGCCGAGGTGGCCCGCCGGGCGGCCGTGATCGGGCGGGAGGTGGCCGAGCTGAAGGAGAACGGGCTGGCCGGCACCCCGGACGAGGTGGTGGAGAAGCTCGGCCGGTACGCGGCGGCCGGCAGCCAGCGGGTGTACCTCCAGGTCCTGGACCTGGCCGACCTCGACCAGCTGGAGCTGATCGCCGCCCGGGTCGCCCCGCAGCTGGACCGGTAGTAGTCGTTCCGCCCGCTCTGACCAGGGGTCTTTACTTGCTCTTGGGAATCGGCGATGCTCCTGGGGAGGGATACGGGAGCGGAAGCGGCGGGCGGAGGTCCGGTGACGGGCGCACGAACACCGAGGGCGGCGGTGCCACGGGTGCCGCCGCCCGACGCGGCCGGGGACCGGCCGACGAGGCCGGTCCGCAGCGGCGTCCACGAGCTGCGCGGCCCCGGCCCGGCCGCCCTGCAGTACCCGGCCGGTGACCTGCTGGTGGTCACCGGCCTGCCCGGCAGCGGCAAGAGCACCCTGATGCGCCGCTGCGTCCGGGCCCCGCTGGTCGACTCCCAGGCGGTCCGCGAGGAGTACGCGGCCCGGCTGCCCGGCCGCCTCCCGTACGCGCTGTACCGGCCGCTCGCCCGGCTCGCGCACTACCGGCGGCTGCGCCGGGCGGTGCTGGACGGCGGACCGCTCGCGGTGCACGACTGCGGCACCCTGCCCGTGGTCCGGGCCTGGCTGGTCCGCGCCGCCGCCGGGCAGGGCCGGCGGGTGCACCTGCTGCTGCTCGACGCGGACCCGGTCGAGGCGTGGTCCGGGCAGCGGCGGCGCGGACGGTGGGTGTCGCGCTACGCCTTCGCCCGGCACCGGCGCGCGGCGGCCCGGCTGCGCCGACTGCTGCTCGGGGAGGGCGCGGCGGCGGGGCGGCCGCCGGCCGGCTGTGCGTCGGCCGTGGTACTCGACCGGGGTGCCGCGCGCGCCCTGCGGGAGATCGACTTCACGGCGTCGTAGTCTCGGCGGGTCCGCGCCGGGCGCCGGCCGCCGGTGGACGGGCCCGAGGAGCGGTCGACTCCCCGTCAACTCCCCCCGGTCTCCGGGTTCCCCGTCAGGAGCGCTGATGCGCCGTACTGCCCGGGTGCGCTCGCGTGCCCCCCGCCTGTTCCCCTGCGCCGCCGCGCTGGTCGCCGCGGCCGGTCTGAGCCAGGTCGCGGCGCCGGCCCCGCACCGCGCGGTGGCGGCCGTCTGCGACGGCTCCGCGACGGCCGCGGACCCCGCGGACGCCGCCGCGCGCAAGCCGGCCGGCAGTCCGGCGGCCGGGGACCCGAACGCCGTGAGCGCCGGCCGGGCCCGGGCGATGCAGGCGGACCTCGACCACCGGCTCGCCGAGCTCGGCTCCGCCCACGTCCCGCTGGCCGCCGCCCCGACCACCGTCCCGGTGTACGTCCACGTGATCCACGCCGGGGACGCCGGCCGACTGGACGGCGGGGTGGTCACCGCCCAGATCGACCACCTCAACGCCACCTACGGCGGCCAGGGCGAGGGCAACGCCCCCAGCCCGTTCCACTTCGAGCTGGCCGGCACCGACTGGACCGACAACGCCGACTGGTACACCGGCATGACCCCCGGCTCCGACGCCGAGCAGGCGATGAAGACCGCCCTGCGCAAGGGCGGCCGGGGCACCCTCAACCTGTACACCGCCCACCTCGGGCAGTCCCTGCTCGGCTGGTCGACCTTCCCCGACGCCTACCGCTCCGCCCCGACGGACGACGGTGTGGTGGTCCTGGACGACTCGCTGCCCGGCGGCCCGGCCACCCACTACAACGAGGGCAACACCGCCACCCACGAGACCGGCCACTGGCTCGGCCTGTTCCACACCTTCCAGGGCGGCTGCCTGGGCCCGGGCGACTACGTGGACGACACCCCGCCCGAGCGCAGCCCCGCCTACGGCTGCCCCGAGGGCCGGCACAGCTGCCCGGGCGGCGGACTCGACCCGATCCACAACTTCATGGACTACAGCTACGACTCCTGCATGAGCCAGTTCACCCCGGGACAGGTCCGGCGGATGTCGGACTCCTGGGCGGCCTACCGCAGTTGAGCCAGGCCGTCGACCGCCGGGCACCCCGCACCGAACCGCAGGCAGGGCGCCCGGGCGGCGTGGCACATGGCGGGCATTTGTCCGATTTCCTCTATGTTTTGGCGGGGCGGGACCGAGCAGGAGCAACCGAAGGAGACACGGCATGAGCAGCAACCCCCGGATCGTCGTCGGCGTGGACGGCTCGCCCGCCTCGGAGCAGGCGCTGCGCTGGGCGGTCGACTACGCCAAGGCTGTCGGCGGCACGGTCGACGCCGTCGCCGCGTGGGAGTACCCCGCGTTCTACGGCTGGGGCGGGACGGCCGCCCCGGGCGACCAGTCCTTCAACCCGGAGGAGCTCGCCGGCCGGACGCTCGCCGAGAGCGTCGCCAAGGTGCTCGGCGCCGACCCCGGCGTGCGGGTCGTCGAGAACGTCCTGCCGGGCAACGCGGCGGGCGTCCTCCTCCAGGCCGCCAAGGGCGCCGCGCTGCTGGTCGTCGGCAGCCGCGGCCTGGGCGGCTTCTCCGGCGTGCTGCTCGGCTCGGTCAGCCGCCACGTCACCGAGCACGCGCCCTGCCCGGTGGTCGTGGTCCGCGAGGGCCACGTCGACGGCGACGGCGAGGACGGCGACGCCGGCGCCCGGTAGCCGCCGGGGGCGGTGCCGCACCGGGCCGCCACGCGGACCAGAATGGGGACATGCCAGAAGGTGACTCCATCTACCGCGTGGCGGCCCGGCTGCACGAGACCCTCGCCGGGCAGCTGCTCACCAGCGCCGAGCTGCGGGTGCCCGCGCACGCCACCGCCGCGCTCGCCGGGCGCCGGGTGCTGGAGGTCCGCCCGCGCGGCAAACACCTGCTGACCCGCCTCGACGGCGGCCTCACCCTGCACACCCACCTGCGGATGGACGGCCGCTGGGAGGTCTACCGCCCCGGCGAGCCGTGGAGCGGCGGCCCGGCCTTCCAGATCCGCGCCGTCCTCGGCACCGAGCGGGGCACCGCCGTCGGCTACCGGCTGCCCGTCGTCGAGCTGCTGCGCACCGCCGACGAGGGCCGGGCGGTCGGCCACCTCGGCCCGGACCTGCTCGGCCCCGACTGGGACCCGGTCGAGGCCGTCCGCCGGCTCCTCGCCCGCCCGGCCCGCCCGCTCGTCGAGGCCCTGCTCGACCAGCGCAACCTGGCCGGGATCGGCAACGTCTACGCCAACGAGCTGTGCTTCGTGGCCGGCGTCACCCCGTGGACCGAGGTCGGTCAGGTCCCGCACCCGGAGCGGCTGGTGGAGCGGGCCCGGCGGATGCTGGACGCCAACAAGCTGCGCCCCGGCCACGTCACCACCGGCGACACCAGGCCCGGCTACCGGCACTGGGTCTACGGCCGGGCCGGGCGGCCCTGCCCGCGCTGCGTCACGCCCGTCCTGACCGGGCGCCAGGGCGAGGCACCGCGGGACCGGGCGGTGTTCTGGTGCCCCTATTGCCAGCGCGGGCCGGCCCCGTCGGTCGCCGCCGGGGGCGCCGTCACGGGCGCTCGACCAGGGCGGGGTGCCGCGGGTCGTCGACTCGGACGGTGAGGTCGGCGGCCTCGGCGGGCCCGGTCTCCGCCTCGTAGCGGGCGAAGGCGGGCAGCGTCCACTGCCGGTCGGCCGGGGTGCGGCGGGCCAGCGCGGCCGGGGTGAGCGCGAGGTGGACGGTCAGGTCGAGCGGCAGCCAGCGGCCCAGCAGCAGTGCTCCGTCCAGCAACAGCACGCCGCCGGGCGGGAGTTGGACGTACGGTGCGCGGGTCGAGCGGTCGGTGACCGGGTCGCGCAGCGAGGGCAGGACCCGGCCGCTGCCGCCCGGCTCCAGCGGGTCCAGCACCTCGCGCAGCAGGGCGCCGTCGTCCAGCCAGAGGTCGTGGAAGGCGTCGCTGTCCTGGTGGCCGTACTCCAGCCGGATCGAGGCCGGGCGCAGGAAGTCCGCCGCCGACACCCGCAGGGTGGGGCGGCCGCGCAGCCGCAGCGGTTCGACCAGGGCGTCGGCGAGGAGGTCGGGCCGGGCGGGCCCGGCGCCGTCCACGGCGACCCGCAGCCGGCGCTCGCCGGCGCCGGGCAGCGCGGTGATCCGGTCGGCGAGCAGCTCGGCCAGGCGGTCGGGGGAGATCGGGTGTACCTGCACCAGGCCATCCTGCCGGTCGGCCGGGCCGGGGTGGGCGGTTCCGGGCTGACCGCTGTGGACGGGCGGTTGCGGATGGGCGGCTGCGGGCGGGGGATTCCGGGTGGGGATTCCGGGTGGGCGGTTCCGCTCAGTCCGGCGGGAGGGCGTGCAGCACGTCGTCGTGGCCGGCGTAGAGCTGGGTCCCGTCGGTGCTGACGGTCCAGACGTCCCGGCCCGGGCCGGAGTCGCGGAAGGTCCAGGCCGGTCGGCCGGTCGCGGCGCGCAGGGCGCAGACCCCGGCGGAGGCCGGGCCCGGCACGTACAGGGTGTCCGTGCGCTCGAGGAACAGCGGACGGCTGCGGCTGTCCAGCAGGAACGGCAGCCGGCGGGACCAGAGCACCGCGCCGGTGGTCGTGTCGAGGCAGCTGACGACGCCGTCGCCGCGCGGGACGAACACCTTGGGGCCCGCCGGGACGGGCCGCATCGCCTGCCAGGACTCGCCCCGGGCGGGGGAGTGGGACCAGCCCGGCCTGCCGTCGGGGCCGAGCAGGAGCACTCCGCCGTTGCCGTCCGGGACGAGGAGGTCCGGCCCGTCGGCGACGCACCAGCGCAGGTCGCCGCGGCCGGGGGCGGTCCACTGCTCGCGGCCGGTGGCGGCGTCCCGGGCCACCAGCTCGGTGCCGGCGCCCACCGAGCGGACGCAGGGCAGCAGCCGGAGGTCGCCGCCCCTGGTGGCGGGGGCGACCGGGCGCTCCGGGCGGTCGGCGGGCAGTTCGACGGACCAGAGGAGGGAGCGGTCCGCGACCCGCAGGGCGTGGATCCGGTTGGCGGGCCCGCTGCCGTCGGGGCCGGGCCACCCCCGGACGGAGCCGTAGAGGATGCCGTCGTCCAGCCCGGCCAACTGCAGCTGGCCCGGCGGTTCCTCGGGCAGCGGCAGGCTCCAGTCGGCGGCGGGGTCGGTGAGGTGGTGGGCGTCCAGGTGGCCCTTGGAGGCGGCGGTGAAGAACTGGTCGGGCCCGAACAGGACGGCGGTGAGCGGCAGTTCGATGTCGGCCGGCAGGTCGCGGGGCCGCGGTGGGTCGAAGGCCACCAGCCGCCGGGGGTCACCGGTGGCCGGGTCGAGGACCTGCAGCCCGGCCTTGGACAGGAACACCGGGCGTTGCGGCAGGCTGACCATCCGCCCGAGGGTCATCGGCTGCGGCCCCCGGTACGTCCACAGCGGGGTCGGCCCGGACAGCGCGGTCGGCTTGGGTTCGGCGGGGCCGGGCGGCATCGGGTCGCCGCCGGCCCGGCCCAGCGCCCACGCCGCCCCGCCGGCCGCCAGCACCCCGGTCCCGACCAGCAGGCCGCGCCGGCTCGGCCGCCACCCGGAGCCGTCCTCGTCCCGGCCCCCGCCGAGCACGTCGGCGGGGGCCTCGGCGGTGCCGTCCGCCTCCCCGTCCCACTGCCAGGAGGCGTCCCGCACCGAACCGTCGGACGACTTCACGCATGTCTCGCTTCCACCCCCGGCGGCCCCGATGCCACCACCCGCCGGGAGGATATCGAACCGCGCCCGAACCACCCGGTGCTGTCGGCGCCCTGCACTAGGCTGTGGCGCACAGCAAAGGCCCGCGCAGGAGACCGGGGAGGTACGCCGTGACGGCCGAGATGATCGCACCTGAGTGGATGCACCGGCAGATCACCAGCGAGGAGTACGACTCCTGGACCGAGGAGCAGTGCGCGGGGATCGAGATCATCGATGGGATGGTGGTTGTGAGTCCCAGCGCATCCAGGCAACACAACCGGATCGGACGCCTGCTGGCCAACGCCCTCGACGAGGCGGGCGGTGCGGAGTGGATCGCGGACACTGACTTCGATGTGCGGCTGCAGGACGTGCCGCTCAGCAATCGTCGGCCCGACGTTGTCGTCTACCGCGCGGATAGTTACGACGCGCCGGTGACCCGACCGGAGCATGTCCTGCTGCTGGTCGAGGTCGTCTCGCCGGGCTCGGAGACCACCGACCGGGTGGTCACGCCCGACCAGTACGCGAAGGCCGGTGTCCCCTTCTACTGGCGGGTCGAGCAGGCGGCGGGCCGGGTGCCGATCGTGCACACGTATCTGCTGGACGAGGCGACGGGGACGTACCGGGCGGGTGAGCTGTTCACCGGGCTGGTCGAGGCCGTGGTGCCGTACCCGGTGGAGGTCGACCTCACCGGGCTGCCGTAGCCGTCACCCGCCCGGCGGACGGGTCTGCCGTCCGCCGGGCGTCGTGCCTCAGGCCACCGGTTCGGCGGCCGGTTCGGCCGGGGCCCGGGTGGGCTCCGCCTCGGGGTGGTGGTCCGGCAGGACCCGGTCGCGCAGCCGCAGGGCGCAGCCGGCGGCGACCGCCAGGACGGCGAGGGCCAGGGCGAGCGCGGTGCGCAGGCCGTGGGCGTCAGCCAGCCGGCCGAGCAGCGGGGCGGCGAGTCCGCCCGCCGACATGGCGAGCCCCAGGGTGAGCCCGGCGGCGGTGCCGGGCCGGGTGGGCAGGTAGTCCTGGGCGAGGGTCACCTGTGGGGCGAAGGGCAGGAACATGGCCAGTCCGAACGCCGTCGCGCCGATCACGGCGACCGTGCTGGAGGGCGCCAGGACGACGGTGGCCAGGGCGGGGACGGCCAGCAGGTAGCCGGTGCGGATCGGGGTCAGCCGTCCGTTGCGGTCGCCCAGCCAGCCGCCGAGCAGGGTGCCGGCCGCACCGGCGAGGGTGAGCAGGGTGAGGGCGGTGGCGCCGAGGCCGGTCGAGCCGTGCAGGTCGCGCTGGATGTGCAGGGAGAGCATCGAGGTGACGGTCACATAGGGGATCGACCAGCCGATGATGGTGGCGACCAGGTGTCCGAAGGCCCGCCAGTCGTCGGGCTCGGTGCTCGTGGTGACGGTGCGGCCGGCGCCGGCCGGGGCCTCGGCGGGGTGGTCGCGGTGTCGCCGTGACCGGGCCCGGACGGCCCAGAGCACGGCCGTCACGAGGGCCGGGACGGCGAGCAGCCAGCCGCCGGCCAGGCCGTAGGAGCCGACCACCAGGGTGACCAGGGCCGGTGCGAGTGAGGCGCCCAGGGTGCCGCCGACCGAGAACAGGCTCATCGCGCGTTGGGAGCGGCCGCCGGCGGCGCGGGCCCGGTCGGTGGCGGGCGGGTGGTAGGCGGCGATGCCGATCCCGGCGAGGGCGGCGCAGAGCCAGGTGAGCAGGTAGCTGCCGGCCAGGGCCGCGCCGGTGATGCCGGCCGCGGCGGTGAGGAAGCCGGCCGGGATGAGCCAGTCCCGGCGGCGGCGGTCGACCAGCAGGCCGAACAGCGGCTGGACCACGCTGGAGAGCCCGCCGGCGGCCAGGGCGATGCCGGAGACGGCGGTGTAGCTGTAGTGCCGCTCGGACATCAGGAACGGGAGCAGCGCGGGGACGGCGCCCTGGTAGAGGTCGTTGACGATGTGGGTGCCGGTCAGGAAGGCCAGCTGGCCGCGCTTCACCGGGCCACCTGCCCGGTGTGCGCCGTCGCCTGCCGGGCCTGCTCCAGCAGGGCTTCCTGCCGGGCCGCGTGGTGGTGCCAGGGCCGGGCCCGTTCCAGTTGGGCGCCGAGGGAGAGCAGCAGGCCCTCCTGGTGGTGCCGGGCGGTCAGCATCACGCCGACCGGCAGCCCGTCCGGGGTCCAGTGCAGCGGCAGGCTCATCGAGGGCCGGCCGGTGAGGTTGGCGAGCGGGGTCCGCGGGGTGTGGGCGAGCATCCGGGTGAAGGTGCGTTCCGGGGAGTCCGGGTCGACGAGGGCGCCGACCGGCAGCGGCGGGGTGTCCGTGGTCGGGCTGAGCACGGCGTCGTAGCGGGCGTAGCGCTGGCAGACGGCGCGGGCGCCGGCGGTCAGCGAGGCGGCCGCGGTGTACAGGCTGACCGCGTCGTGGGCGGAGCCGCGGGCGCGCAGCCAGCGGGTGAGCGGCAGCAGCAGTTCCTCCCGCTCGGGCGGGACCGGGACGGCGGCGGCCAGCACGCTCCACAGCACGGTGAAGTCGGGCAGGTACTCGTCCGGGTCGGAGGGCGGGGCCTCCTCGACCTCGTGGCCGAGGTCGTGGAGCAGCTCGGCGGTGCGCCGGCAGGCCAGCGCGGCCTCGGGGTGCCAGCCGTCGGCGGGCGGCAGGACGCCGATCCGCAGCCGACCGGGGTCGCGCTCGGCGCAGGCCCGGAAGTGTCCGGCGGGGAGGGCGGGCAGGGTGCTGCCGTCGCCCGGGGTGCTGCCCGCGAGGACGTCCAGCAGCAGGGCCGCGTCCAGCACGGTCCGGGCCAGCGGGCCGGCGGTGGCCAGTCCGAAGGCGTCGGTGGCGGGGGCGGGGGTGACCCGGCCCCGGCTGGGCTTGAGGCCGACCACCCCGCAGCCGGCGGCGGGGATCCGGATCGAGCCGCCGCCGTCGCTGCCGAGGGCTCCGGCCGCGAGTCCGGCGGCGACCGAGACGGCGGCGCCGCCGCTGGAGCCCCCGGCCCCCAGGGCGGGGCCGTACGGGCTGCGGGCGGCGCCGGGCGCGGTCTCGGTGTAGGAGGAGCAGCCGAACTCGGCCGCGGTGGTGGTGCCCAGCAGGGTGGCGCCGGCGGTCCGCAGGGCGCCGACCACGGTGGCGTCCGCCGTGGCGATCCGGTCGTCGAAGGCGGCGGAGCCCGCGGTGAAGGGCAGGCCGCGGACCGGCCAGGTGTCCTTCACCGAGAGCGGTACGCCGAGCAGCGGGGGCAGTCCGTCGTGGTCGGTCCCGGCGGTGGCCAGCAGGGCCTCGGCGGCGTGTGCGGCCCGGGCGGCGCCGGGGGAGTCGACGGTGCGGTAGGCCCCCAGCAGGCCGTCGAGCGCGGCGATCCGGCGCAGGTGGTGGTCGACCAGCTCGGTCGGTGAGACGGCGCGGGCGCGGACGGCTGCCGCCTGTTCGGCCAGTGTCAGGTCATGGAGGGCTGACATCGTTGTTCCGGTCTCCCAAGTCATCAGGTCATCAGGTTGTCTGAGGACTTCACCGTAGGGGGCGGGACGGCCGCCTGGCAAGGTGAGGCTTGCCTGACTTCTCGTCCGCCGTCCGGTGCCGGTGGGGCGGGTGGGGCGCGGGGGCTCGCCTTGACACCGTTCGGGGGCGGACGTAGCAAGGGAGCATGCGCCATCCGCAGGTGACCGGCGGGGCCGCCGATCCGGTCCGCGCGGCGGGCCCGGAGACGGACCCGGGACCGGTCTCGGAGACGGATCCGGAACCGGCCCTGGACCCGGACCCGGAGACGGCCCTGGACCCGGACCCGGAACCGGGGTCGGGGCCGGCAGCGCTCCCGGCCCCGGCGGCGGTGCAGGAGCGGGACGAGCTGCTGGCGGCGGCCGTCCGCCGGGTGCTCGACACGACCGGGGCGTACGGGGCGATGGTGTACCTGCGCTCGCGGGACCGGCGCTCGCTGGTGCTGTGCACGCTGGTCGGGGTGCCGCTGTCGATCATGAGCTCGTTCCGCCGGGTCGCGGCCGCCGGGCCGCTGCCGGTCGCGGTCTGCTTCCGCACCGGCCGGGCCGTCGCGCTGTCCGACTCCGACGACACCATGCGGCGCTTCCCGCAGCTCGCCGTCGGGCTGCCGTACGACTTCGTCTCCGTCTGCGTGCCGGTCGGGCACGGCGGGGAGCGGTTCGGGGTGCTCAGCGTGCTGTGGCCGGCCTCGGACGAGGGGGTGTCGGCCCGGGAGGGCGGGCAGTCGGCCGCCATCGCGGATGAACTCGGTGCCGGGCTGGCCGAGTTGGCGGCCGCCGGACAGCTGCCGGAACCGGCCGGGGAGACCGCCGCGGTGGAGCTGCCGCCGCCGTCCGTGCCGACCACCCGGGTCGGGCTGTTCGACTGGGACGTGGCCACCGGGGCGCTCGCCGCGGACGAGCAGTTCCGGGCGATCTTCGGCTTCGGGCCCGGTGAGTTCGACGGCACGGTGGGCTGCCTGACCGGCCGGATCGCCCCCGGGGACGTCCCCGGGTTCCGCACCGCCGCCCGGACCGCCCTGGAGCACGGCGAGGTGCTGGCCGCCCGGGTGCGGGTGCTCGGGCCCGACGGGCGCCCGTACCCGGTGGAGCTGTGGGCCAGGGTCCCCGGCGCGATCTCCGACGGCCGGACCCACCTGGTCGGCGCCGTGCTGGACGTCCGCGCCGTCACCGCGGCGGCCGCCGCCGTCGAGCGACTGCCCGAGGGCGTCTTCTCGCTCGACCCGGACGGCCTGGTCGGCTCCGTCAACCGGGCCGCCGAACTGCTGCTGCGCACCACCGCGGCGGAGCTGGTCGGCCACCACCCCTGGGCGGTGCTGCCCTGGCTCGCCGACCCCGTCCACGAGAACCGCTACCGCGCCGCACTGCTCTCCCAGCGGCCCACCGCCTTCCTGGCCGCCCGCCCGCCGGACGGCTGGCTCGCCTTCTCGCTCTACCCCGACCGGCACGGCGTCACCGCCCGGGTGGTCGCCGCCGAGGCCCCGCCGGGCGCGGCCGGACCGCCCGCCGCCCCGCCGCCCCAGGCCGCCACCGGCGTCGGCGGCACCCACCACCTGCTCCAGCTGGCCAGCGCGCTCACCGAGGCCGTCACGGTGCGCGACGTGTGCCGGGCGGTGGCCGAGGAGATCCTCCCGGCCTTCGGCGGCCAGGAGCTCGCCATCTACGGGGTGCGCGAACAGCGGCTGCACCTGGTCTCGCAGACCGGCTACCCGGACGGCTTCCTGGACGGCTTCGAGGGCACCCCGATCGACGCCCGGGTCCCCGGCGCCGAGACGCTCAGCACCGGCACCCCGATCTTCTTCGAGTCGGTGCGCGAACTCGCCGCCGCCTACCCGGGCCTGGCCCTGGACGAGATGGGCGCCTGGGCCTTCCTGCCGCTGATCGCCTCCGGCCGGCCGGTCGGCAGCTGCATCCTCGGCTTCGACCGCGCGCACCCCTTCACCGTGGAGGAGCGCGGCCTGCTCACCGGCCTGGGCGGCTTCATCGCCCAGGCCCTGGAGCGCGCCCGGCTGTACGACGCCGAGTTCGCGCTGGCCCGCGGCCTCCAGCAGGGCCTGCTGCCGCACCGGCTCCCGCAGGTGCCCGGCATCCGGACCGCCGCCCGCTACCTGCCCGGCACCCAGGGCATGGAGATCGGCGGCGACTGGTACGACGCCATCACCACCGGCACCGACCTCACCCTGGTGATCGGCGACGTCGAGGGGCACAGCGTCGGCGCCGCCGCCGCGATGGGCCAACTGCGCAGCGCCGTAAGGGCCTTCGCCAGCGGCGGCGAACCGCCCGACCAGGTGCTGGCCCGCACCAACCGGCTGCTGCTGGACCTCGACCCCGGGCTGCTGGCCAGCTGCTGCCTGGTCCGGCTGACCCCCGCCGACGGCACCGTGCGGATCGGGCGGGCCGGGCACCTGCCGCCGGTGCTGCGCCACCCCGACGGCCGGGCCGAGGCGCTGTACGTCCCGGGCGGACCGCTGCTGGGCGTGGACGAGGGCGCGACCTACCCGGTCAGCGAGTTGCGGCTGCGGCCCGGCTCGCTGCTCGCCCTCTACACCGACGGGCTGGTGGAGGACCCGGCGCTGGCGATCGACCAGGGGGTGGACCGGTTGCGGGTGGCGCTGGCGCACGGCCGGGCGGGGGAGACGCTGGAGGAGCTGGCCGAGCGGCTGCTGCGCGAGGTCGGCTCGACCGGGCGGGTGGACGACGTGGCGCTGCTGCTCACGGCGTTCGGCGCGGACGGCTGAGCGGATCCCGCGGCGGGGGCCGGTGCCCGCCCAGTGCCTTCCGCAGTGCCTCGTCCCGGTGCCGGTCCGGGGCGGATCCCGGGCGGATTCCGGTACCGGTCCGGGGCGGATCCCGGGCGGATTCCGGTGCCGGTCCCGGGCCGGACGCCGTGCGGAGCGCGGGGGCGGGGGCCGGGAGCTGCGACTTTCGTCGGCCCGGGCGGCGACGAAGGGTGACCGCGCCGGCGGCGGGCGCCCGGTTAGCCTCGACGGGTGGAAGCAATCGCACAGGCCTGGTCGCAAGCGGTACGGACGGCGCTGCCGGGGCCCTGGCGGCCTCGGCGAGTGGTGGGCGAGGCCCTGCTGGCCCTGCTGATGGGCGTGTTCGCGGGTCTGCTGGAACTGGCCGCCGGGACCGGTCTGGAGGTGCCCTTCGGGCTCGCCGTCGCCGGGCTGTGGGTGCTGCGCCGCGGCTTCCCGGGGACGGTCCTGGTGCTGACCGGGGCGATCGGCGGCTGGTCGGTCGGAGCGCTGCCGCTGCTGGTCTGCGCGGGCTGGGCGGCCGGGGCGCGGATCGGCAGGGTCCGGCGACTGGTCGGCGCCTTCACGGTGAGCTATCTGCTGTACTGCGTGTTCGGGGCGCTGAAGGACGGGGGCTCCTTCTCGCCCAAGCTGATCATCGGACTCTCGCTCGGCGTCTATCTGGTCTTCGCCGTCCTGCCCGCCCTGTACAGCCGCTACCGGGCGCAGCGCCGCGCGCTGCTGGACGCGCTGCGCGAGCGCAACGACCAGCTGGTGCGCGAGCGGGCGATGGTGGTGCACCAGGCCCGGCTGCGGGAGCGGCACCGGATCGCCCAGGACATGCACGACAGCCTGGGCCACCAGCTCGCGCTGATCTCGGTGCACTCGGGCGCGCTGGAGGTGGACCGCACCCTCAACGACCGGCAGCGGGAGGCGGTCGGGGTGCTGCGGCAGGCGGCGGTCGCGGCGATGCGCGAGCTGCGCGAGGTGGTCGGGGTGCTGCACGACGAGTCGACGGCGCTGCCGCCGGTGGTCGGCGCCCCGGGCCCGGCGCCCGTCCGCGGCGGGGTGGACGGGGTCGAGGGCCTGGTGAAGTCCTCCCGGGCGGCCGGTGCGGGGGTGGAGTTCCGCACCGAGGGCGAGCGGCGGCCGCTCGCGGCGGCCGTCGACCACGCGGCGTACCGGATCGTGCAGGAGGCGCTCACCAATGCGCACAAGCACGCCCCCGGCGCGCCGATCGCGGTCGCGCTCCGGTACGAGCCGGACGCGCTGGTGGTCGAGGTGACCAATCCCCGCGCGCCGGAGCTCGTCGGCGCGCACGCCGGCGCGGGGGCGGTGGTGAGCGGCGGACAGGGGCTCACCGGCCTGCGGGAGCGCGCCCGGCTCGTCGGCGGCATGGTGTACGCCGGGCCGACGCCCGAGCAGGGCTTCCGGCTGGCCGCCGTCCTCCCGTACGAGGGGGCGGAGGCCGACGGGGCCGCCGCGCTGCTGGCCGAGGACGACTGGGCGCTCGGCGGCGCGCCGCCGGCCGACGGGACGGACGCCGGGCCGCGCCGCCCGGCGCTCGGCTGCGCGGCCGGGGTGGTCGCGGTCACCCTGATCGTGGCGGGCCTGGTGGCCTGGGGCGTGGTGGCCTTCGTCCGGGGCGCCAGCGACTCGACGGTGCAGCAGTCGCTCTACGACCAGATCCAGGTCGGCGAGTCGAGCTCCGAGGTGATGCAGCGGCTGCCGCCCGGCAGCGACTTCTTCACCTCCGACTTCCGGGACGCCGGTCCGCCGAAGCCGGAGGGCGCGCACTGCCGCTGGTACACGCTGGCGAAGGGCGGGACCGGCGACTCCTGGTCGGACGACCACGTGGCGCGGTTCTGCTTCAAGGGCGGGGTGCTGGTGGACAAGGTGGAGTACCTCGCCAAGGGCTGAGGCCGGCCGGTCCGGCGAGGTGGGGGGCTCGGCGGGAGGCGGAGCGGCCGGGATGTGAGGATGGTGTCCCGGCCGTGCACCGTCCTGCCGCCCGCCGCACCGCTCGAGGGGAATGACCAGCGTGATCCGAGTCCTCGTCGCCGACGACGAGCCGCTCATCAGGGCCGGGATCAGGATGATCCTCGGCTCGGCCGACGACATCGAGGTGGTCGCGGAGGCCGCCGACGGTCGGGAGGCGCTGGAGCTGGCCCGGGCGCACCGGGTGGACGTCGTGCTGCTGGACATCCAGATGCCGGTGATGGACGGGCTGACCGCGCTCGGGGAGCTCGGCAGGGTCGCGCCCGGCGCGCGGGCGATCATCCTCACCACCTTCGGGGAGCGCGAGAACGTCCTGCGCGCCGTGACCGAGGGCGGCTCCGGGTTCCTGCTCAAGGACACCGCGCCGAACGAGCTGATCCAGGCCGTCCGGGCGGCGGCCGGCGGGAACGCCTTCCTCTCCCCGTCCGCGACCCGGCACATCGTCGACTCGCTGGCCACCGGGCGCAGCGGCTCGACGGCCGCCCGCGGTGCCGAGGCGCGGCGCCGGCTGGAGGTGCTCACCGGGCGCGAGCTGGACGTGCTGGCGCTGCTCGGGGAGGGCCTGTCCAACGCGGACGCGGGGGCCCGGATCCACATGAGCGAGGCGACGGTGAAGACGTACGTCAGCCGGATCCTGGCCAAGCTGGGCTGCGAGAACCGGGTCCAGGCGGCGCTGTTGGCGCGGGACGCGGAGCTCGGCGACCGTAGCTGAACGCGTCCGGTCGATCGCGGAGCGTGTCCGCAGTGGCGGATCCCACTCAACTGCCGTCCTGAACGGGGAACTCCGGATGCCGTGGTAACGATCCGTCATGCGCTGGTCGCAGACCGTCGATGGTGTGCGGGACTTCACGAATGGACAGGTGTGAGCGCGGGCACGGGAACTGATCGTCCGTCTTATGAAATGCGGTCAAACCTGGTCGAACCGGGCGCCGTTTCTTGATCGATACCGCCGGTAACAGTCAACTGACCTGCGAAGACCAAGAATTGCTTGCTGCGCCCCGGACATGCCCCTAGCTTTCTTGGCGGCGCAACGAGCGCCACCCGGGTTCATCCCCGACGCACGGCCCGCCGACTGACCCCCGGCGCGAGGGCGGTGCCCGCCGACGAGACCGGCTCGAACAGGCCGTCGGCGAGGTGGGGTGACCGTGGCGGCACGGCACGTCCGACACGTGCCGGCCGCCCGACGAGTGAGGTGAGCGCAACCGACCGGCCCGTGTCCCGGGCCTGGTTCCGCCTGCCCGCCCGGGGCTTGTCGAGAGGACACTGCATGAGTTCCCGTCACGAGACCGCCGCTGTCACCGACACCACCACCGCCACCGCCGGCAAGCGCAGCCGCCTGCGGATGGCGGTCGTCGCGGGCGCCGCCGTCGCGGCCCTGCCGGTGGCCGGCCTCGTCACGGCCACCTCGGCCTCCGCCGCACCCGCCTCCACCTGGGACACCGTCGCCCAGTGCGAGAGCGGCGGGAACTGGAGCATCAGCAACGGCAACGGGTTCCACGGCGGACTCCAGTTCACCCCGTCCACCTGGCGGGCGTACGGCGGTACCGCGTACGCCTCCCAGGCCAACCAGGCGACCAGGGAGCAGCAGATCGCGGTCGCCGAGAAGGTGCTCGCCTCCCAGGGGCCGGGCGCCTGGCCGGTCTGCTCCCGGAAGGCCGGTCTGGGCAAGGGCGGCGCCCCGGCCGCCGTCGACACCTCGGCCGGTTCGGGCTCCTCGGCTGCGGCACCGGCGGCCAAGCCGGCCAAGCGGGCCGCCAAGGCGGCTCCGAAGGCGGCCCCGAAGAGCGCCCAGCAGGCTGCGCCGAAGGCCAAGCCGCGGGCCGCGGAGGCCCCGCAGGGCCGTCCGTCCGCCAAGCCGGCGCAGGCGGCCCCGCAGTCGGCGCAGAACACCTCCGGCGGCAGCTACACGGTGCGCAGCGGTGACACGCTGAGCGACATCGCCGCCAAGTTCGGCGTCGACACCGACGCCCTGTACGGCAAGAACGCCCGCACGATCGGCGCCGACCCGGACCTGATCTTCCCGGGGCAGACGCTGACCGTCTGACGGACGGGCGGTCGGCGGCGCGACCGGCGGATCCGTCCGGCCGATGCGCCCGACCGGTCCGCCTGCGCCCTCCGGTGTGACCCGGCGGCCACCCCTGTGCGGGGTGGCCGCCCGGCGCGTTCCGGGCCGTTCGGGGCTGTTCCGGCCGTTCCGGGCCGCGGGGCCGGATTCCCGCACCGGTAGGGTCGGCTGATGGTCAGACTGATCGGCGACAGTGAGCTCACGGCCTCCTCCGTGGTGGCCAACAGCACGATGAACCGCGAACGCGGCCTCAGCGGTGTCAACAGCTACGCCCGCGAGCTCGGCTTCGACCCGGCCGCCTGGCTGCGGGAGCACGGCGGCACCGCGCCCGGCTGGCTGGACCTGTGCAGCGGGGAGGGCCGGGCACTGGTCGAGGCGGCCCGGGTGCTGCCGGCCGGTGCCGGGCTGACCGGTGTCGACCTGGTCGGGCCGCTCGTCCCGGCGCCGACCCCGCCGCAGGTCCGGCTGGTGCCGGCGGCGCTCGCGGACTGGGTGCCCGAGCGGCGGTACCACCTGATCACCTGTGTGCACGGTCTGCACTACCTGGGCGACCAGCTCGGCGCGATCGTCCGCGCCGTCTCCTGGCTGACCCCGGACGGCCGGTTCGCCGCCCACTTCGACCCGGCGTCGGTGCGCCGGCCGGACGGATCGAGCCTGGAGCGCGCGGTGCTGGCCGCGCTGCGGGCGGCCGGGTTCGGGTACCGGCCGCGGCGGCACCTGCTGCTGTTCGAGGGCGGCGGGCCGGTCGTGCTGCCGTTCGACTACCTGGGCGCCGATCCGGCGGCCGGGCCGAACTGGACCGGGCAGCCGGCCGTCGGGTCGTACTACGGCGCACGGGCACGCGCGGAGTCGCCGTCCAGCGCGGAGTCGCCGTCCAGCGCGGAGTCGCCGTCCAGCGCGGAGGCGCCGTCCGGCACCGAGGCGCCGTCCGGCCGGTAGTTGAAGTTTGAACGCAAGGTCCGAATACCGCCGGAGATGTCAAGGAGTCCGGAGCAGGATCGACTCGCGCCCGGAGAGCGGAACACCGACCGGCAGACCGGTCGGGGCGCTCCCGCGACGGCGTGGACGAGGAGATCCGAGGACATGACGATGAACAGTGCGACGGCGCTCGACGGCAAGGTGGCCCTGGTGACCGGCGGCAGCCGGGGCATCGGTGCGGCGGTCGCGCTGCGGCTGGCCGAGGAGGGCGCCGAGGTGGCGCTGACCTACCAGGGCTCGGCCGATCGGGCCGAGGAAGTGGTCGCGAAGATCACCGCGATGGGCCGGACCGGCTGGGCCGTCCGCGCCGACAGTGCCGACCCGGCGGCCGTGCACGGCGCGGTGGCGGCCGTCGCGGAGCGGTTCGGGCGGCTGGACGTCCTGGTGAACAACGCGGGCGTCGGCGCCGTCGGGCCGATCGAGCGGACCGCCGTCGAGGAGGTCGACCGGGTACTGGAGGTCAACGTCCGCGCGCCCTACCTGTACGCCCGCGCCGCCGTCGAGCACCTGGCCGACGGCGGGCGGATCGTCACCATCGGCAGCTGCATGGCCCAGCGGGTGGCCTTCGGCGGCGCCGCGCTCTACGCGACCAGCAAGGCCGCACTGATCGGCCTGACCAAGGCGCTGGCCCGGGAGCTCGGCCCGCGCGGGATCACCGTCAACCTGGTCCACCCGGGCCCGATCGACACCGACATGAACCCGGCCGACGGCGAGTCCGCCGACTTCCAGCGCGGCTTCGTCGCCCTGGGCCGGTACGGCACGCCGGCGGACGTGGCGGGTGCCGTCGCCTACCTGGCGGGCGAGGACGGCCGGTACGTCAGCGGCGCGGAGCTGTCGGTGGACGGCGGGTTCGCCGCCTGACCTGCGGGCCGGTGGGGCGGCGGTGTCGTGCCGGGCGGTGGTCGACCGACCCGCTGACGATCGCCCGGCACGGCTCGCGCCGGGTTACGCCGGCCCGGGCCGACGATCGCCGGCACGACCCGTGCGCCCCGACTCCCGACCGAGAGGTGTGCCATGACCGCGCCGGACGACCCGATCGACCTGCTCGCCCGGGCCCTCGCCCAGATCGCCGGGCTGATCGACGGTACCGGTGTCGAACTGGCCGGCCACCCCACCCCTGCCGGTCCTGGGACGTCGGCGACCTGATCAGCCATCTGCTGGACGACCTGCGGCAGTTCACCGTCCGGGCCGAGGGCGGACAACCGGACCGGTCACGGCCCTTCGACCGGGTCGAGCAGGACTGGCTGCACGCCTTCGAGGCCGGTGCCGGGCGGTTGGTCGACGCCTGGCGTGCCGCCGGGGACCTCGGCGGCACCGTCGAGACCCCCGGCGGGCCCCTCCCGGCGCGCTTCGCCGTCGACCAGCAGACCACCGAATTCGCCGTCCATGCCTGGGACTTGGCGCGGGCCACCGGTCAGTCCACCGAGAGCCTGGACCACGAGGTCGCGCGCGCCGCCCTCAACCGGGCCCGTGGTGCCCTCAAGCCCGAGTACCGGGGTGAGGAGGCGGAGCAGTACGCCTTCGGTCCCGAGGTCCCCGCTCCGGCGGACACTCCGGCGTACGGCTGGCGGCGTTCTTCGGGCGCGATCCCGGTCTCGGGTAGGCCTGGCCGGTCTGCGTCGGATGGCACAACTCCCCTTGCTGGTAACGTTTCTGATCATGACTCAGCATCAGGGGACAGTACTGGAGGCGGCCCGCGCGTTCGCCGCGCTGCTGCGGGCCGAGCGGTTCGCCGAGGCGGTCGGGCTGTTCGCGCCGCCGCTGCGCGCCGCCGTCCCGGCCGAGGCGCTCCGGCTCGCCTGGACCACCGAGACCGACGGCCGGGGCGGAGTGACCGCGATCGGGGAGCCGGCGGCCGAACCGGACGGCGAACCGGTGCGGGTGCGGATACCGGTGGGCTGCGCGGACGGCGGCTTCACCGTCGTCACCTCGGTCGGCGCGGACGGCCTGCTGCACGGGCTGCGGATCGACCCGGGCGAGGGCGGCGGATGGGAGCCCCCGCCGTACGCCGACCCGGCCCGGTTCGCCGAGACCGAGGTGCTGCTGGGCGACGGACCGCTCGCCGTGCCCGGCACGCTCACCCTCCCGGTCGGGCCGGGCCCCTGGCCCGCCGTGGTGCTGCTCAGCGGCGGCGGGGCCTTCGACCGGGACGGGAGCAGCGGCCCCAATAAGCCGCTCAAGGACCTCGCCTGGGGCCTCGCCACCCGGCGGACCGCCGTGCTGCGGTTCGACAAGCCGACCTTCGCCCACCCGGACCGGCTGCCCGCCGGCTTCACCATGGCCGACGAGTACCTGCCGCCCGCCCTCGCTGCCCTCGCCCTGCTGCGTGCCCGGCCCGAGATCGACCCGGACCGGGTCCACCTGGCCGGCCACAGCATGGGCGGCAAGGCGGCGCCCAGGATCGCCGCCGCCGCCGAACCGCCGGTCGCGGGCCTGGTGCTGCTGGCCGCCGACGCGGAGCCGATGCACCGGGCGGCCGTCCGGGTCGCCCGTCGCCTGGCGGAGCTGACGCCCGGGCCGCAGGCGGACCGGATGGTGGAGACCGTGACCCGGCAGGCCGCGATCGTCGACGGCTCCGGGCTGACCCCGGACACCCCGGCGGAGTCGCTGCCGTTCGGACTCTCCGCCGCCTACTGGCTCGACCTGCGCGGCTACGACCAACTGGCCACGGCGGCCGGGCTCGACCTGCCGGTGCTGCTGCTCCAGGGCGGCCGGGACTACCAGGTCACCGTCGAGGACGACCTGACGCGCTGGCGGCGCGCGCTCGCCGACCGGCCCGGGGTGACCGTCCGGATTCATCCGGAGGCCAACCACTTCTTCCATCCGGGCTCCGGCCCCGCCACCCCGGCCGAGTACGCCCGGCCCGGGCACGTGGCGGCGGAGGTGGTGGCGGACATCGCCGCCTGGGTGCACGACCGCTGAGACCACCGGGGCGGTCGGGAGCGCGGGGGCGGCCGGGGCGCTCGACCGCGCCGACCGCCCCGGAGGAGGTGGACGGAGCGTAACGAACCCTTGACAGGGAGGAATTGCGGGCAACTCGCGGCCGGTTCCGGACAAGTTGTTGATGTGCTCATGATGTGAACGTCCGGCCCCGGAGTTCTCTCGCTAGGGTCGCACCAGCTCCACGACCCCGGCGCCGTACGGGACCTGCCGATTGGACTGGTGTGAAGTGATCAGAAGACCTAGCCGACTGCCCGACCGCTCGACCGGCGTGCTGCTCCGCACCTGACCTGCCCGCCCGTTCTCCTGCCCGCCCGCTCGGAACCCCGGCCGGGCGGGCCGTCGTGTCGGCGGGGGCGGTCTCGGGGTGGCGGGGACGGTCGTGTCGGCGGGGGCGGTCGTGTCGGCGGGTCAGTGGAGGACGGCGAGGACGACGCCCCAGCGGGCCGTGGTGCGGACGGCGGCCGTGCAGGGGGTGGCGCCGGCGGCGATCCGGTGGGCGGTGCTGAGGCGGTCGGCGGGGAGCCGGAGGTCCGGCGGGGACGTCCAGTCGGGGCCGAACTCGGCCGGGCCGCCGCTGCCGCTGCCGACCGTGGCCACCAGGAGGTCGCCGGGGTCGCAGGGGGTGTGGGCCGTGGTGGCGAAGAGGGGGCTGCCCGCGTTGCCGGAGGCGGCGGAGAAGGCCCGGAGGGTGTGGACCCCCCGGTACTCGTCCACCGCCACGTGGTAATCCCCGGCGCGCGGGTACTCGGCGCGGATCGAGTCGGCGGCGGTCAGGGCGGAGACGCCGAAGGCGGCGAGCACGAGGACGCGGTGGCGCAGCGCGTCGGTGACGTCCCCGAGGAGTTGGAAGCGGTCGGCGTGGCCGTCGGTGACGGTGACCGGCCCGGGGCAGGCGTCGGTCAGCATCAGCGAGACGACCAGGGTGTCCCCGTGGGTGACCGGGGCCAGCACTGGAAGGGTCAAATCCGTGCTCGCGGAGGCCTGTTGGGCGACGGCCGGGCGGGCGACCCAGGACGGTGGCGGGGCTCCGGGGGCGTGGGGGTCCGGCGTCGGGTCCTGGCCGGGCGGGGCCGCCTCCGGGTCGGTGCCGGGGGCGGCCGTCGGACAGTCGGGTGCGGCGGCCCGGGGCGCGGGCTCGCGCGGGGCGAGCAGGCCCAGCATGCCGAGGGCGCCGAGCGCCACGCCGAGGAGCAGGCTGAGGGCGTGGGTCCAGGCCCGGGCGCGGTGCGGGCGGGCGGCGACCGGGGGTGCGGGCGGCGGTGGTCCGGTCGGTGGCGGCGGTGGTGTCGGAAGGGCGGCCGATCCGGCCGGGGGAGCGGGGATGACGGGTTCGGCGGGCGGCTCCCCCTTGGCGGCGGCGCACCAGCGGTCGTGCCACTGTGCCTCGTCGCCGCCGCAGGCGCGGACGAAGGCCCGGGTGGTGGGCCAGGAGGGGAGTCGGGCGCCGGCGGCGGCCTCGTAGAGCGTGGTGTGGGAGATCGAGCCGGCGGTCTTGGCCATGGTGCGGAACGAGGGCTGGCCGGCGTCCAGTCGGAGGGTGCGCAGTTGGCCGGCGAAGTTCTCGGCGGCGGTGGGCGGTTTCCGTACGGCCGGGTGCTCCTGCTGCTGCTCCGCCATGGCGGCCCCCTGGTGTCAGATGTCAGAGCCCTCGGTGTCGGCGTTCATATGTTGCGTACACATCATAGCGAGGGAGTGGCACCGGGTGCCGATCTCCGGATCCCGTTCGGCGAAGGGGCGTTCGGTGCTGTTGGCGGGCGGTGTCAGCTGTTGTCAGTTCCTGTCAGGCAGTACCGAACAGGGGCGGTGATCGGGTCAGCTGGCTCCGCCGCCGAGATCGACGGGGCGGCGTCGGAGCGTTTCGACCGGACAGGGAGTCGGCGTGATCAAGAACGTCACGAAGAGGATCGGGCGGCGCGGGGCGGCCGCTGCGGCGGTGCTGGCCATGGCGGCCGGTGCGGTGGGCGTCTCGGCGGGCAGCGCCTCCGCCAACGGCTGGTACGTACTCGGGATCCGCCCGACCGGACACGGCGTGGGCGTCTACTCGTCCCCGGACCCCGGGTCGGCCAAGGTCGCCAACGATGTGTACTCGACATCGGGATCCCAGAACACCATCTACCTCGAGTGCTGGGTGAGGGGTGTGAACATCGGCGGCCAGGGCAACGTCTGGTACCGGA
This sequence comes from Kitasatospora sp. NPDC089797, assembly GCF_040684795.1. NCBI lineage: Bacteria > Bacillati > Actinomycetota > Actinomycetes > Kitasatosporales > Streptomycetaceae > Kitasatospora > Kitasatospora sp. NPDC089797. The sequence goes on from NZ_JBFBGS010000012.1 coordinate 111,271, forward strand.
TCGGTGGCACCAACTACAACTACTTCGGCAGCTACAAGGCCTACACCTACGGTGCGTACGTCGACCACAACTGGTACTTCCACAACGGCGTCGTCGAGTGCTGACACCCGGTTGACCCCGCCGTGCCCCGTCCGGTCGTCCGGGCGGGGCACCGCCGCGTCACCGCACCGGCCCGCCCGCCGCCGCGCGCTTGATCGCCTCGCGGATGCGCGGGTAGCTGCCGCAGCGGCAGATGTTCTGGATCTGGTCGATGTCCGCGTCGGTCGGGTTCGGGGTGCGGCGCAGCAGGGCGACGGCGGTCATGATCTGGCCCGGCTGGCAGAAGCCGCACTGGGCGACGTCGCAGTCGATCCAGGCCTCCTGGACCGGGTGCAGGGTGTCGCCGTCGGCGAGGCCCTCGATGGTGGTGACGGTGCGGCCCGCGCAGTCCTTGACGGACCGGGTGCAGGGCTGGAACTCCTGGCCGTCGAGGTGGCTGGTGCAGGCCCGGCAGACGCCCACGCCGCAGCCGTACTTGGGGCCGGTCACGCCGAGCTTGTCGCGCAGTACCCAGAGCAGCGGCATGTCGTCCGGGGCCTCGACGGCGAGGGGCTGCCCGTTGAGGACGAAGGTGTGGGTGGGCATGGGGAGTCGGGGTCCTCGGTTCGGCTGGTCGGCGGCGGTCAGAAGCTGATCGGGAAGGAACGCGGGCTGGTGCCGGTCGCCCGGGCGTAGGCGTTGGCGACCGCGGCGGAGGCTGCCGGGACACCCAACTCGCCCGCGCCGCCCGGGGATCCGCTCGGCGGCATGAGGTGGATCTCGACGCTCGGCGGGGTGTGGCGCTGCCGGGCGTAGTGGAAGTCGGCGTAACTCCCCTCCCGGAAGGCGCCGTTGTCGAGGTGGTTGCCGGCCTGGAGGATCACCGAGATGCCGTCGACCAGTGCGCCGGTCAACTGGGCCTCCAGGCCCCGGGGATTGATGACCTGACCGACGTCGGCGGCGACCACCGCCCGGGTGACCCGAGGGTTGGCCCGGTCGGTGGCGTCGAGCTCGACCAGGTAGGCGGCCCGGGCGCCGTTCTCGTCGTGGTAGCCGACGCCCTGGGCCTGGCCGGCCGGCATCGGGCGCCCCCAGCCGCCGGCCTTGGCGACCGTGTCGAGGACGGCCCGTCCGGCGGCGTCGCGCAGCCGGGCCCGGCGGAAGGCGACCTCGTCCTGGCCCATCCGGCGGGCGAGTTCGTCCATCATGATCTCGTCGGCGACCCGGACCATGCCGGAGTAGACCGAGCGCCAGCTGCCGGTGTGCAGGGGCAGCGACAGCTCGGCGAGCAGCTGGGTGGGGATGCCGACGTTGTACGGGTTCTTCTCGGTGAGCAGGAAGAAGGCCTGGGCGAGGCTGATCCCGGCGACCGACAGGTTGAAGCCGGCGCCGGTGAGCGCCTCGCCGAGGCCGTGCGAGAGGTCGGTGCGGACGGTGGCCGCGCGGTGCTCCCAGCTGAGCACCTGGCCGAGGCCGTAGGTGGCGCGGATCCGGTGGTGGCTGGCGGGGCGCATCCGGCCGTGCCGCATGTCGTCGTTGCGGGTCCACATCAGCTTGACCGGGCGCCCGGCGGCCTTGGAGACCTGGGCGGCCTCCAGGGCGGCGTCGAAGAACAGCCGGCGGCCGAAGGAGCCGCCGCCGCGCACGACGTGGACGGTGACGGCGTCCTGCGGCAGGCCGAGTTCGGCGGCGATGGTCTGCTGGGCGATGATCGGGCTCTGGGCGGCGAACCACAGCTCGGCGCGGTTCGGCCGCACGTCGGCGACGGCGGTCAGCACCTCCATCGGAGCGTGGTTGACGAAGGCGAAGTCGAACTCGCCGTCCAGGTACGGGGTGAGCAGCGGCGGCAGCAGGAACGGCGCGTGGGCGGCGCGCAGTCGGGACCGGACGTCGGCGGTGGAGAGGTCGGCGGCCGGGCCGGGGTTCCAGGTGGTGCGCAGCGCGTCTCGGGCCTTGAGGGCCTGGTCGAAGGTCTCGGCGAGGACGGCGACGCCGGTGGGGATCTGCACCACGGCGAGCACGCCGGGCATGGCGCGGGCGACCGCGGCGTCCAGGGACTTCAGGGTGCCGTTGACGGTGGTCGGGCGGGCGACCACGGTGGGGACGGCGCCCGGGATCCGGAGGTCCCCGGCGTACTTGACGCGCCCGGTGACGATGTCGCGGGCGTCGATGCGTCCGGTCGGCCGGCCGACCAGGCGGCGCCGGTCGGCGGGCTTGGGGGTGCCGGGCACGGCGGGCACGATCACGGCGGCGGCGTCGGCGGCGAGTTCGCCGAAGCCGAGGCGGCGGCCGTCGGGCGCGAGGACGGCGGAGTCGGCGGTGCGCAGGTCGCCTGCGGGAACGTTCCAGCGCCGGGCGGCGGCGGTGACCAGCCGGGCGCGGGCGGCGGCGGCCGCGGCGCGCACCGGGTCGTAGAGCGCGCGCACCGAGTTGGAGCCGCCGGTGAGCTGGTTGAAGAGCAGTTCGGGGCGGCTGTCGGAGAGCGGCACGTCCACGTCGGTGAGCCTGGCGTCGAGTTCGTCGGCGACCAGCATGGCGATCGCGGTGGTCAGGCCCTGCCCGACCTCCAGCCGGGGAAGGTACAGCGCGGCACGCCCGGCGGGGGTGATTTCGAGCACCAGCAGGTGTGCGGTCGGCAGCCCGGCGAGGATCATCGCGTCGCCCAGGTCGAGGACGTCCGGGATGCCCGGCAGGCCGAGCAGTTGCGGGGGCGCGGACCCCGCGCGGGCGGTGGCCGCGGCGCTCGCGGTGGGCGCGGCGCCGGGGGCTCCGGTGGCGGCCCGGGCGGCGGTGGGGGCGGCGGCGTCGAGGCCGAGCCGGGCGCCGACGGTCAGTGTCGGGGCGGCCAGCAGGTAGGTGAGGAAGCGGCGGCGTCCAGGGTCCCCGGCGTCGGGTCCGGCTGGCTCCCCCGGGTGGCCGGTGGGGCCCGAGGGCGCGAAGGAGGTGCTGATGGGAGGAACCCTTCGAGCGGGAGACGGCGCCGGATCGGGCGGGCACGGACGGCCCCGGCCCCGGTGCCGGATCGCGAACGCCGTTGAGCATAGGAGGGCGTTACTGACGGGTCAATACGGTCAATCTTGGCCCTCCGGCCGGGTGGTGGAGGTGTCCCATCCACTTCCGGCGGGGGAGTCGGAGCGGGTACGGACGGCGCTTCGGCCCGGCGGGCGGGACCGGGTCGGAGCGCCGGCGAGCCGGGCGGGTGATCAACACCGGCCCGTCGTACGGGAGTTCACCGCTCGCCCGGCGGTGCGGCGGGCGGGTCGGGCGGATCCGGAAGTGGCCCAGGAAATGGCAAGATCAATGGACCTGTCGGCTGGTCCACTTCGTTCCTAGGCTGGGTACCGCCCCACCGACGGCCCACCCGGGCGGTTGTGAACGCCCGGCCCGCGCGCCGCCCGCCGCGCCGCCGCCACCGGACAGTCAGGAGAGTCGTGCCGAAGCCGAGCGTCGCCCCGAAGCCGAGTGTTGCGCCGAACCCGGGCGCCGTCCCGAACCCGAGCGTCGCCCCTAACTCGGGCGTCGCCCCCAACCCGGGCGTCGTGCCGAACCGGGGCGCGGCCCGGTCCGCCCTGGTGCCCCCCGCTGGGCCCCAACGCACCCTGGCCGCAGCCCAGTTGGCGAGTTCGGTGGGCGACGGCGCCTACTACACCTGCTCCGCGCTCTACTTCACCCGGGTCGTCGGCATGTCGCCGACCGCCCTCGGGCTCGGCCTCGCCGTCGCCTGGGCGATCGGCTCACTGGCCGGCGTCCCGCTCGGCCACCTCGCCGACCGCCGGGGCCCGCGCCGTACCGCCGTGGTCCTCGCGCTCGGCACCGCCGCCACCGTCGCCGCGCTGCTGGTGATCCGCTCCTACGGACCGTTCCTGCTCGCCGTCTGCCTCTACGCCACCGCCCAGTCCGGCCTCGCCGCCGCCCGGCAGGCGCTGGTCGCCGGCCTGGTGCCGCCCGCCGAACGCACCGGGCTGCTCGCCCACCTCCAGTCAACCCTCAACGGCGGACTGGCGGTTGGCGCCGCCGTCGGCGGGATCGCGCTGACCGTCGGCACCCGGGCCGGCTACCTCGGCGCCTTCGCCGTCACCGCGCTCGGCCTGCTGCTCGGCGCGCTCCTCCTGCGCCGCCTGCCCGAAGTCCCGCCCGCCGCCGGGGACTCGGCCACCGGCCCGCGGCTCGCCGTGCTGCGGGACCGGCGCTACGCCGCCGTCACCCTGGTCAACACCGTCCTGCTGCTGCGGATGCCGCTGCTCAGCCTGATCCTGCCGCTGTGGATCGCCCGGCGCGCGCCCGGCCTCGGGTGGCTCGGCTCGGCGCTGTTCGTGCTCAACACGCTGGCCGTGCTGGCCTTCCAGGTCCGGGCGGCGCGCGACGTCGACGGAGTGCACACCGCGGTCCGGGCGGTGCGCGTCGCCGGGGTGCTGCTGCTCGCCTCCTGCGCGGTCTGCGCGCTGTCCGCGCTGGACGTCCCGGTGTGGGCGTTCGGCGCCCTGCTGGTGGCCGCGGCCGTGCTCCAGGTCGCGGGTGAGATGCGGCAGTCGGCCGGCTCCTGGCAGCTCGGCTTCGACCTCGCGCCGCCCGAGCGGATCGGCCAGTACCAGGGCTTCTTCGGCACCGGCGTCGCCGTCGCCCGCACCCTCGGACCGCTGCTGCTCACCACGCTGCTGCTGGACGGCGGGCCCGCGGGGTGGCTGGTGCTCGGCGGGGTGTTCCTCGCCGCCGGGTACGCGATGGGTCCGGTCGCCCGCTGGGCGGCGGGCGACCGCCCGGCGGTCGCCGCGCAGGCGGTGGCCGCCGGGTAGGCCGGTCGACGGGGGTGGGCCGGTCGCCGGGTAGGCCTGTCACGGGCGCCCCGGGGAAAGCACTGGCCCCGGTCCGCCGCCCGCTGGCATGCTGGCCGCGTGGACCGACCCCAGATCTGGCTCGACTTCGCCCCTGAGCTGCACCTCTTCGTCTCCGCGCCCCGGCGGGCCGGCCGTACCGCCCTGCGCACCGACGGCACCTCCAGTCTCGGCCACGTGGTCGAGTCACTGGGCGTCCCGCTCACCGAGGTGGGCACGCTGTTGGTGGACGGCCGACCGGTGCCCGACTCCTACGTCCCGGCCGACGACCAACTGGTCAGCGTGGCGGCGGTGGCCCGGCCCCAGCCCTCGCCCGCCCCGCCGCGCTTCCTGCTGGACGTCCACCTCGGCACCCTCACCCGCCGGCTCCGCCTGCTCGGCGTCGACGCCGCCTACGAGAACCCGGACATCGGGGACGCCGCGCTGGCCGCCCGCTCCGCCGCCGAGCAGCGCGTGCTGCTCTCCCGTGACCGCGGTCTGCTGCGCCGGCGCGAGCTGTGGGCCGGCGCGTACGTCTACAGCCACCGCCCGGCCGAGCAACTGCGCGACGTGCTCTCCCGCTTCGCGCCGCCGCTGGCCCCCTGGACCCGCTGCACCACCTGCAACGGCACGCTGCGGACGGTGAGCAAGACCACGGTGCGCGAGCAGCTGCACGACGGCACCGAGCGCTCCTACGACGCCTTCGCCCAGTGCGTCGACTGCGGCCAGGCGTACTGGCGCGGCGCCCACCACGCCCGGCTGGAGGCCATCGTCAGCGAGGCCGTGCGCGACTTCGGCGGAGCCGGGGACGGCAGCGCCCTCGACCGGGCCTTCGGCGGCGGCCGCGATGGCGACCCTGGCGGCGACCCCGATGGCGACGGGACCGGCCGACCCGGCTGACCAGGTCGGTCCGGCGGCGTCTCGGGGTAGCGCCCCCGGACCCTCTCGGGGTCGTCTCGGGGTCGGATACGGACCGCTGCGGATGGCGGGCGCGCCACCGGCCGTGGTCTGATCGGCGGCGGGCAAGCCCAGGAACTCCGTCGTACGAGAGAGGCCGGGTCGTCGGATGAGCGAACAGTCGAACTCCCCGTCAGCGCACCAACCCTACGAGAGCACCGAGACCGGTGACGCCCCCGTGGTGACCGCCCCGGACGGCGCACTCGTCCGCCCGCTGCTGGTCCTGGACGGGCGGGGCAGCCTCGCCGTGTTCGAGCTGGCCCCGGGGCAGGTCACCCACGCGGTGTCGCACGCCACCGTGGAGGAGCTGTGGCAGGTCACCGCGGGCAGCGGCGAGCTGTGGCGGCGCCAGGACGGCCGGGAGGAGGTCCGCCGGCTCGAACCCGGTACGGCGGTGTCCATCCCGCTCGGCACCGCCTTCCAGTTCCGGGCCGACCCGGACGGCGACGGGCCGCTGCGGATCACCGCCGTCACCATGCCGCCCTGGCCGGAGACGGACACCGAGGCACGGCCCGAGCACGGCCCCTGGAAGGCGACCGACCGATGAGCCGGCCGGCCCCGCGCCGCGCCCTGGCCGCCGCCCTCGCCGCGCTCACCCTGCTGGGCCTGGCCGCGGCCCCGTCGGTCGCGGCCACCGCCGAGCCGCACCTCCGGTCGCGCTACATCACCATGCCGGACGGCGTCCGCCTCGCCGTCGACGTCTACCTCCCGCCGGGCACCGGCCCCGGAACCAAGCTCCCCACCGTCCTGGTCACCGAGCGCTACTGGCGTGCCAAGGTCAAGGCCGGACAGTCCGGCGGCTCCAGCGGCGAGGCCGAGGACTGGAACGCCAGGGGCTACGCCTACGTCGTCGCCGACCTGCGCGGCACCGGCGCCTCCTTCGGCACCCTGACCGCCGAACTGGGCGCCGCCGCGATCGCCGACAGCGGCTCGCTCGGCGACTGGATCGCCGCCCAGCCCTGGTCCAACGGCCGGGTCGGCACCACCGGCATCTCCTACGGCGGCGACACCGCCATGCTCGCCACCGCCCTCGGCAACCACCACATCGCCGCCGCCGCCCCGATCTCCTACGACTTCGACCCGTACGAGGACCTGGTGCGCCCCGGCGGCCTGCTGATCGAGCCCCGGCTCGCCCCGTACGCCCTGCTGCTGCGCATCCTGGACGGGAGCGGCGGCACCACCTGCGAGACCAGCGCGGACACCCGGCAGCTCTGCGCGGAGGCCGGCCTCACCGGTCTGACCCCCCCGGCCGGTCGACGGCCCGGCCGGACCGGCCCTGCTGGCCGCCGCCCGCGCGGAGCACGCGGACAACGCCAACCTGGTCGAGCTGGCCCACGCCGGCGCCTACCGCGACTACCGCAACGGGCCGCAGAGTTGGACGGTCGGCAGCGTGGGGGAGAAGACCGACGCGGTCGAGGACGGCGGGACACCGGTGCTCACCCGGGCCGGCTGGCTGGACGCGGGCACGGCCGACGGCGTGCTGTCCCAGTTCACCGGCCTGTCCAACACCCAGGACGACTGGATCGGCCCGTGGAACCACGGCGCGGGCTGGCTCGCCGACCCGTTCCGGCCCGCCCGGCCGCTCACCCCGGCCAAGCGCGAGGCGAACGACCAGCGGGTGGTCGACTTCTTCGACCGCTACGTGCGGGACGGCGCCCGCCCCGACGGCACCCGGCAGGTGCACTACGACACCTTCAACGAGGACGTCTGGCGCACCACCACCCGCTGGCCGGTGCCCGGCACCTGCACCCGCCCGTTCCGCCTCGGCGCGGGCGGCACGCTCGGCGCCGAGCGCACTCCCGCCGGCTCCGACCTGCTCCGCCTGGACCCGACGGCCGGCACCGGACCGCTCGACCGCTGGAACACCAACCTCAACGGGGGCAGGGTGAGTTACCCCGACCGGGCCGCCGTCGACGCCCGACTGCTCAGCTACACCACCGCGCCGCTGACCGCACCCACCAGGGTCACCGGCAACGGCACGGTCACCCTCGACGTCACCGGCCTGGCGGGCTCGGCGAACGGCGCCCTGCACGTCTACCTGGAGGACGTCACCCCCGACGGCCGGGTCAGCTACCTGACCGAAGGCCAACTCGCCCTGGCGGACCGGGCGGTGGCCGACCCGGCGGACAACCCCGACTGGCGCCGGCTGCGCACGCCGCGCAGCTACGCGGCCGCCGACGCCGCGCCCTTCCCGCAGGGGCGGGCCCAGCGGGTGGTGATCGACCTCCAGCCCGTCTCGGTGCTGTTCAAGGCGGGCGAGCGGATCCGGCTCACCGTCGCCGCCGCCAACCCCGACTCCTTCCAACTGCTCCCGGCCGACGGGCTGGCCAGCTACCGGATCGGGTACGGCGGGGAGCGCGGCTCGGTGCTCGACCTGCCGGTGGTCCGGCCGTGAGCGTGCGTGCGGACCGTCAGGGCCGCCGCAGGCCGAGGGTCCAAGTGCGGGTGGAGTAACTGCCCATCCGGGTCGGATGGCGTTCGACCAGCGTCGCCGTCAGGCCCCCGGGCGTGCGGCGCAGCGCACCGGTGAAGCGGTGCCGCTCCGCGGGCGGGAGCGGGAGCAGTTCGGCGAGCACGGCGTCGTCCAGCTCCCGCCCGACGGCGCGCAGCACCCCCGCGTCCAGCACCAGCAGGGTGCCGTCGTCCAGGACCAGCGGCGCCGGGGCCTGGGCGTCGGCCAGCAGCGGGCCGCGCTCGACGGCCCCGCCGGGCAGCAGCCGCACCACCCGGCTCCCGGTGGGCCGGCGGCGGTCCGTCTCGACCACCCGCAGGCCGCCGCCGACCACGTAGTGGCCGTAGCTGCGCCAGGAGTCGACCACGGCGCCGTCGCGGTCGTGCGCCCAGCTGTCGAAGGCGTCGTAGCCCTCCAGGCCGAGCACGAAGCGCCCGTCGCCGAGCGCCGCGCCGTGCTCGCCGCGCAGTTCGGCCACCGGGGCGCCGTCGGAGAGGTCCAGCAGCAGGGCCGGGCCGAGGTGGCCCCAGGCGGTGTACTCGAAGGAACTGGTGGTGACCAGCACCCGGTCGGCGGAGAGGTGGGCCGCGTTCGGCCGGCCCGGGCAGGGCTGCCGCCAGCGCACCCGGCCGCCGGGGTCGACCCAGCTGAGCTCGCCGTCCCCGCCGTGCACCTCCCAGCCGTCCCGCCGGGCCAGCGGCCCCTCCGGTCGTCCCTGCGGTCGCCCGCCGGGCTCGTGACGGTGGTCCATGACCGTGACCTGCCAGCTCCCCATGGCCGGGATGCTATCGGCTGGGTCCGAACGGCGGAGGCCGTTTCGACAGGTGCCCGCGCGGCCCGTACGGCGGACAATCGGCCCAGGCCCAGGAGCCGACGAGGAGGTTGCGGTGGAACCCGCCGAGTTCGACGTGATGATCGAGATCCCGCAGGGATCGCGGAACAAGTACGTGATGGACTTCGACGCGGGCCGGATCCGCCTCGACCGCACCCTCTTCACCGCCACCCGCTACCCGGCCGACTACGGCTACGTCGAGGGCACCCTCGGCGGCGACGGCGAACCGCTGGACGCCCTGGCCCTCGGCGGCGAGCCGGCCGTGCCCGGCTGCCTGCTCACCTGCCGGGCGGTCGGGCTGTGGGTGATGCGCGACGAGCGCGGCCCGGACCAGAAGGTGCTCTGCGTCCCGGCCCGCGACCCGCGCTACGCCGACCTGCGGGACATCGGCGACCTGCGGGAGTTCGACCTGCTGGAGATCACCCACTTCTTCCAGGTGTACAAGGACCTGGAGCGCGGCAAGTCGGTCGTGGGCTCGCACTGGGCGGGGCGCGAGGCCGCGTACGCCGAGATCGCCGGGTCCCGCGCGCGGGCGGCGGGGACGCGCTTCGCCCGCCCCGTCTGACCCGCCGTCCGGGCGGACGGCGGCGGGCGGGCCGCCGTCCCGGATCGTGATCGAACAACGGCCCACGACGGGGAACCGGCGCGGGCTCTACAGCGTTGTCGTGGTCGAACAGCGAGAGAACCGCGAGGTGCGGCGTGATGCGGACGGTGGAGGAAACCCGATGAGTGTGGCCCTGACGAAGGGTGGCAACGTCTCCCTGAACCGGCAGGCCCCCGGTGTGCGGTCCGTCCGGGTCGGTCTCGGGTGGACGGTCGGCGCCGGGTACGACCTGGACGCCAGCGCGCTGCTCTGCGGCGCCTCCGGGAAGGTGCCCACGGACCAGCACTTCGTCTTCTTCAACAACCTGCAGAGCCCGGACGGCGCGGTCCGCCACCTCGGTACGGAGGGCGGCGGCCAGGACCGCGAGCGGATCGAGGTCCGGCTCGACGGGGTCGCGGCCGACGTGGAGAAGGTCGTCTTCGCGGTGGCGGTCTACGACGCGGTGCAGCGCCGGCAGACCTTCGGGCAGGTGCGCGGTGCGTACGTCCGGCTCACCGACGCGGACAGCGGCGCCGAGGTGGCCCGCTACGACGTGACGCCGGAGACCGGCAGCGAGACGGCCATGGTGTTCGGCGAGCTCTACCGGCACGGTGCGGACTGGAAGTTCCGGGCCGTCGGGCAGGGTTACGCCTCGGGGCTCGCGGGGATCGCCGCCGACTTCGGCGTCGACGTCCTGCAGCCCGCGCCGGCCGCCCCGGCTCCGGCCGTCGCCCCGCCCGTGCCGGCCGTCGCCCCCGCCGTTCCTGCCGTTCCTGCCGTTCCCGCTGTTCCGAAGACCCAGCCAGCAACCGGGAGTTCACCAGTGACCTGCTTCTTCGACCCCACCCACGGCGTCGGCTCGGCCGTGGTGCTGTGGCAGCCGCAGTGGGGCGTGCCGCGCCAGGTCGAGACCTGCGCGGCCTGCGCCCAGCGGGTGCAGACCACCGTCCCGCCGTTCTACACGCCGCAGCAGGCCGGCTACCCCCAGCAGTACCCGCAGCAGGGCTACCCCCAGCAGGCTCCGCCGCAGGTGCCGGCCCAGCACCAGCAGGAGCAGGGCGGCCGCCGCTTCGGCACCGGGGCGATGATCGGCGCCGGTGCGGCGGGCCTGGTCGGCGGCATGCTGATCAACGAGGCGCTGAGCGACGACGAGCCGCAGGTGGTCGTCAACAACTACTACGAGGACGACGACGACTCCTTCTTCTGAGCCGTCCCCGGATTCAGTTGACGACGACCGCCATGTGCGCGTAAGTGGCGTAGCCGGCGGCGAACTCCTGCTCGGAGACCGTCGTGCGGCCGCGCGCGGGGTCGTTGAGCGACACCTTGCCGTTGCTGAACCCGGTGACCACGACGGTGTGTTCGGCGGTTCCCGCGTACGGCACGCTCCGCCCGTCGTACGCCGTGTAGGTGGTGGCGGTGAGGTGTCGCCACAGGTAGTCCACCCAGACGATCGCCGGGTGGCCGGCCGCCAGCTCGTCCTTCAGCTTCTGGACGGAGACGCCCTCGGCGTCCCGGAGGACCGTGAGCCCGTAGGAGCGGGCGGCCCCGGCCACCGGCGGGTAGTAGACGCCGAAGCCGGTGCCGCCCGTCTCCGAGCCGTCCGGGTCGCCGACGAAGGCCGCGTAGGGGTCGCCGGACAGCGGGCCGGAGTGCCCGAATTCGTGGTGCACCCGGTCGACGCCGATCCGGTCCAGGATCTGCCGGTCGTCCGCCTGGATGCCCCGGGCGGCGAGGACCATGCGCAGGGCGGCGGCCTCGCAGTCGTCGCCGAGCTGCTGGTGGAAGTACGGGACGCTCACGGCCGACGCCTCGGCCGCCGCGGCGGACGGCGCGTAGCCGGCGCCCGTCGCCAGGGACGCGGTGGTCAGCACGGCGAGCAGTGATGTTCTCAAGGTCTTCATCATGGCCATGACGCTACGAAGGCCGGTTGCGCTCCGCAGCCGCTGAGCCCCGATCAGGTGACGGAGCGTGTGCGGCGGGGCGCGGTCCCCGTCGGTGTGTTCAGACCTCCTGGCGCCGGTACGCCCCCGCCCGGGCGGCGGCCTCGGCGGCCGCCGCCGCGCGGTCGGCGGCGGGCTCGTCGAGCGGCTCGGCGGTGGTGAGCATCCGGTAGTAGAGCGGCGCGGACACCGCCCGGATCACCTCGAACGGGTCGGTGTCGGGTGGGAGTTCGCCCCGCTCGACGGCCTCGGTGACGCACGGCGCCCACTCCTCGACCCGGCGCAGGTAGAAGCGCCGCAGCGCCTCGGCCGTGCCCGGGTCGCCGTTGGCGGCGACGATGACGGCGCGGAACAGCGCGCCCCGCCGGGGGTCCGCCAGGGTGCGCTGGACCAGGCGGGCGTTGGCTCGCAGGTCCTCGGCGAGCGAGCCGCTGCGGGTGCGCGGCAGTGACTGCTCGGCCAGCTCGGCGAGCAGGTCGGCGACCAGGGCGGTGGTGCTGCCCCAGCGGCGGTAGACGGTGGTGCGGCCGACCTCGGCCCGCTGGGCGAGGTCGCCGAGGTCGAGACCGCCGAAGCCGTGCTCGACCAGGGCGTCCTCGGCGGCCCGCAGCACGGCGGCGCGGACCCTGGCGGTGCGGCCGCCGGGGCGGACGGTGCCGGGCGTGGAGGGCTCGTCGACCATTAACGGGATTCCTGTTCCATTAGTCGGGCGGAGTCTGCTACGTTGGACCCATCCTAACGGAACGAGAGTCCCATTAGGGACTCCGAGGGGAGCACTCCGATGTCCACCACCACGGAATCCACCGGCATGGAATACCGCCGACTCGGCGCCTCCGGCCTCCAGGTCCCCGCCCTGAGCCTCGGCACCGGCACCTTCGGCGGCAGCGGCCCGCTCTTCGGCGCCTGGGGCACCACCGACGTCCAGGAGGCCCGCCGCCTCCTCGACATCGCCCTCGACGCCGGTGTCACCCTCTTCGACACCGCCGACGTCTACTCCGACGGCGCCTCCGAGGAGGTGCTCGGCCAGGCCGTCCGCGGCCGCCGCGACCAGGTGCTGATCTCCACCAAGGCCGGCCTGCCCGTCGGCGACGGCCCCCAGCAGGCGGGCACCTCCCGCGCCCGCCTGATCCGCTCCGTCGACGACGCGCTGCGCCGCCTCGACACCGACTACCTCGACCTCTTCCAGCTGCACGCCTACGACGCCGGCACCCCGATCGAGGAGGTGCTCGCCACCCTGGAGGACCTCGTCCGTGCGGGCAAGATCCGCTACACCGGGGTCTCCAACTTCTCCGGCTGGCAGCTGATGAAGTCCCTCGCCCTGGCCGACCGGCACGGCCGCCCCCGCTACGCCGCCCACCAGGTCTACTACTCCCTGGTCGGCCGCGACTACGAGTGGGAGCTGATGCCCCTCGCCGAGCAGGAGGGCGTCGGCGCCCTGGTCTGGAGCCCCCTCGGCTGGGGCCGCCTGACCGGCCGGATCCGCCGCGGTCAACCCCTCCCGGCGGGCAGCCGCCTGCACGAGACGGCGGACTACGGCCCGCCGGTCGAGGACGACCTGCTCTACCGGGTGGTCGACGCCCTGGACGGGATCGCCGCCGAGACCGGGCGGACGGTGCCGCAGATCGCCCTCAACTGGCTGCTGCGCCGCCCGACCGTCTCGTCCGTCATCATCGGCGCCCGCAACGAGGAGCAGCTCCGCCAGAACCTCGGCGCCGTCGGCTGGTCCCTGACGCCCGACCAGGTCGCCCGCCTCGACGCCGCCAGCGCCCGGACCGCCCCCTACCCGTACTTCCCCTACCGTCGGCAGGAGGCCTTCGCCCGGCTCAACCCGCCGCTGGCCGGTTGAGCCGCTTTCGGGCGCCGGCCCGGCGGGCCGGGCGGGCGGCGGGGTCAGCCCTTGTGCTCGAGGCGCTCGGCGGTGTTCCCGCCGGCGGTGCTGCCGACGGCCGTGTCGGCGGTGCCGGCGGGGGCCGAGGCGTGCTGGACGCAGGCCGCGCCGACCGGGAGGAGGGCGGCCGCGGCGATCAGGAGGGCGGATATCCGGCGGATCATCAGGGTCCAATCAGCTGGGATGGATTCCGGCCGCTGAAGCATGACACAGCCGCAACCCGCCGCACAGGGGGCGACGGAGGATGTCAGGCCGCCCACCGCCGCCCCAGCGCGGAGCCGATCTCCCGGGCGGCGGAGCCGAGTTCGGCGAGGAAGGCGTGCAGCACCGGGTTGCGGTTGGTGGCCCGGGTGGCCACCCCGATGCGGCGGAGCAGGTGGGGGTGGTCCAGCCGGCAGACCTGCACCCCGGTGGGGTCGGGCAGGCCGAGCGCCGGTATCAGGGCGACGCCCACCCCGGCCCGGACGAGGTTGACGGTGACCTGGTAGTGGTCGCTGCGGCAGCGCACCCGGGGCCGGAACCCCTCGGCGGCGCAGGCCCGTTCGAGCACCGGCTCGCCGGTGCCGCTGCCGTGGGTGCCGATCCAGCTCTCGCCCGCCAGCTCGGCCAGCCGCACCACCGGGCGCCGCCCGAGCCGGTGCTCCGGCGGCAGCACGATCAGCTGCGGCTCCTCGAAGAACACCCGCAGCTCCACCGCCGCCTGGCGGCTCCACAGGTCGAGCGGGTGCTCGAAGACCACCACGGCGTCCAGCCGGCCGGCCTCCAGGTCGGGTATCCGCTCGTGCGGCTGGCCCGTCACCAGCTCCAGTTCCACCTGCGGGTGTCCGGCCGCGAACGCGGACAGCGCCCGTGGCAGCAGTTCCAGCCCGGCCGAGACGAAGAAGCCGATCCGCAGCAGGCCGGCCGCCGCCGCCGAGTGCGCCCGCAGGTCGTCCTGGGCGGCGGCCATCAGGTCGGCGATCCCCTGGGCGTGCTCGGCCAGCCGGTGGCCGGCCGGCGTCAGGCGCAGCGACTGCGGCCCCCGCTCCACCAGCGCGACGTCCAACTCCTGCTCGAGCCGCGCCAGTTGGTGGGATACGGCGGAGGGGCTCAGGTGCAGCGCCTGCGCCGCGGCCACGATGGTGCCACGACGGGCGATCTCCAGCAGGACGAGCAGTCGGGCGCTGTTCAGCATCGGCCCAGGGTAGGCCGCCGGGCTCCCGGGGCCGCCCCGGGGGCCTCAGTCCCCCTGGTGGGAGCCCACCAGCTCGGGGGTCGGCTGCCCCGGTCCCTCGCCGGCCACGTCCAGGCGCAGCAGGTCGTACTCGGTCTCCCGGCGCACCACCAGCCGGGCCCGGCCGTCGCGGACGAAGACCACGGCGGGCCTCGGCAGCTTGTTGTAGTTGGACGCCATCGCGTAGCCGTAGGCGCCGGTGACCGGGGTGGCCAGGAGGTCCCCGACCCGCAGGTCGGCGGGCAGGGCCGCGTCGTCGATGATCACGTCGCCGCTCTCGCAGTGCTTGCCGACCAGCCGGACGTGCTGTGGGCGGGGGGCCTCGGGGCAGCGCGGCAGGAAGGCCTCGTAGCGGGCGTCGTACAGCGCGGGGCGGAGGTTGTCGCTCATCCCGCCGTCCACGCTGACGTAGGTGCGCACGTCCTCGATCCGCTTGACGGTGCCGACCCGGTAGAGGGTCAGTCCGGCCCGGGCGGCGATCGAGCGGCCCGGCTCGACGCCGACCCCGCCCGTCCAACCCGCGGCGCGCACGGCCGCGTGCACCCGCTCGGCCCAGACCGCGAACGAGGGGGCGCTCTGCCCGCTCAGGTAGGCCACCCCGAGACCGCCGCCCACGGTCAGCTGCTCGACCCCGCTCTCCACCGCGAAGCGGGCCATCGTGGCGGCCCCGTCGGCGAGTTCGGCCGGGTCGAGCACCTGGGAGCCGACGTGGGCGTGCACGCCCTCCAGCCGGACGGCGGACGAGGCCCGGGCCCGGCGGACGGCGGCCTCGGCGGCGCCGTCGGCCAGGCCGAAGCCGAACTTGGAGTCGTGGCCGCCGGTCCGGATCGCCTCGTGGGCGCCGGCCGCGACGCCGGGCGCCACCCGCAGCAGGATCCGGGCCGGCGGCAGGCCCTCGACGTGGTGCAGCCGCTCGATCCGCTCCAGCTCGTCGAAGCTGTCCACCACGATGTGGTGCAGCCCGGCGGTCATCGCGGTGCGCAGCTCGGCCTCGTCCTTGTTGTTGCCGTGCAGCACGATCCGGTCCGGCTCCACCCCGGCGTACAGGGCGGTGCGCAGCTCGCCGCCGGAGGCGACGTCCAGCAGCAGGCCCTCCTCGGCGACGAGCCGGGCCATCGCCGTGCAGAGGAAGGCCTTGGAGGCGTACGCGACGTTGCCTGCGCCGAAGGCGGCGACCGCCTCCCGGCAGCGGCTGCGCAGGTGTTCCTCGTCGTAGACGAAGAGCGGGGTGCCGTGCTGGCGGGCGAGCTGCTCCAGCAGGACGCCCCCCACCGCCAGTCCCTCGGGCCGGACTTCGGCGGTGAGCGGCAGCAGGCCCGGTTCGAGGGGCGGCACAGGGGACACGGCTTGCCTCTTTCGTCACGGAGAGTGGAACCGCTGTCCATCCTGCGTGGTGGGGTGGGGGCGAGAAAGCGCATTCTTCCGGGCCTGAGCCGTACCTCCGTCGATGCTCCGGCCCGGTCCGGGGCCGGTCGCGGGCCGCCTCCGGGCCGGGCCCGGACGGTTCGCGACCCATGCATCCATGCTTGTATCTATGGCGTTACGGTGATGTCATGTCCGACACCCCGCCCCCCGCCCGGATCCCGGCCGCGGACCGCGCCTACGACCTCACCAAGGACCTGATCCTCGGCGGCGGCCTGCCCGGCGGCACGCTGATCAGCGAGGGCGAGATCGCCGAGCGCACCGGGCTCAGCCGCACCCCGGTCCGGGAGGCGTTCCTGCGGCTCCAGGCCGAGGGCCTGCTCCAGCTCTTCCCCAAGCGCGGCGCGGTGGTGGTGCCGGTCGGCCCCGGCGAGGCCGAGGACGTCCTGGAACTGCGCGAGGCCCTGGAGAGCAGCGCGGTCCGCCGGATCGGCCGCCGCACCGACGCCGAACTCGCCGAGCTGGTGCGCGGGCTGGCCGGACTGATCGAGCTCCAGCGCGAGCCCGCCCGCCGGGCCGACGTCGGCGCCTTCGCCGAGGCGGACGAGGCCTTCCACCGGGGCATCGTCACGGCGGCCGGCAACGCGCTCGCCGAACGCTTCTACGAGACGCTGCGGGACCGCCAGCGCCGGATGACCGTCCAGCTGCTGCGGCCGCGACCGGAGCGGCTGGACGGGCTGGTCGAGGAGCACGCGGCGCTGGTCGAGCGGATCGCGGCCCGCGACACCGAGGGCTTCGCCGCGGCGTTGCGCGCCCACCTGGACGCCCACCGCTGACGGCCCCGTCGGCGCCCCCGTTCCCGTTCCCGTTCCCGAGGAGCGACCCCGGCGCCACCCCTGTAGGCACCACCCCGCAGGCACCACCCCGACGGACCGCCGGGACCACCGAATCCGACAAGGAGCAGCACCCCCATGAGCACCACCCGGCCGTCCGCCGGTCCCGCCCTGCCCGTCGCAGCCCCCCTCCCGGCCACCCCCGCCCCGGCCCCGCCCGCCGGTCGGCGCGGCTCCTGGCCGCTGGTGGCCCTGGCCATGCTGTGCTGCGGCTGGGGCGGCAACCAGTTCACCCCGCTGCTGCTGATGTACCGCCACCTCGGGGGCTACTCGGAGGTCACCGTCGACGCCTTCCTGGGGGCGTACGTCCTCGGGCTGGTCCCCGGGCTGCTGGTCGGCGGCGCGGCCTCGGACCGCTACGGCCGCCGCCCGCTGATGACCGGCGCGGTGGTGGCCTCGCTCGCCGCTAGCGCGGTGCTGTGCGGCGGCGCGGCCGGTGAACTTCCCATCTACGCCGGGCGGTTCCTCAGCGGGATAGCCGTCGGCATCGCGATGGCGGTGGGCACCAGCTGGGTCAAGGAGCTCTCCCAGGCCCCGCACGATCCGGCCGCCGACCCCGGGGCGGGCGCCCGCCGGGCCTCCCTCGCGCTGACCCTCGGCTTCGGCCTCGGCGCCGGCGTGGCCGGCGTGCTCGCCCAGTGGGGCCCCTGGCCGATGGTCAGCCCCTACCTGGCCCACCTGCTGGTCACCGTGCCGGTGCTGTTCCTGCTGCCGAAGGCGGTGGAGACCCGGCACCGCACCGACGCCGTGCGGAGCCTCTGGGCGGACCTCAGGGTCCCGGCGGCCGGGCACCGCCGCTTCCGGCGGGTGGTGCTGCCGATGGCGCCCTGGGTGTTCGGCTCGGCGGGCGTCGCGTACGCCGTCGCCCCGCAGCTGGTCGGCGACCGGCTCGGCCACTGGTCGCTGGCGTACGCGACCCTGCTGACCGTCCTCACCCTGGGAACCGGTGCGCTGGTCCAGCCCCTCGCCAAGCGCCTGGACTCGTTCTCCTCCGCCCGCGGCATCATCGCCGCGATGGTCCTGATGGCCTGCGGCCTGGCCGTCTGCGCCGGTGACGCCGCGCTCCGCTCGCCCGTGCTCGGTCTCGGCGGCGCCGTGCTGCTCGGCGCGGCCTACGGGATCGGCGTGGTCTCCGGCCTGCTGGAGATCCAGCGCCTCGTCACCCCCGACGACCTGGCCGGTCTGACCGGCGTCTACTACGCCCTCTGCTACTCCGGCTTCCTGCTGCCCGCCCTGCTGGCCGCGCTCTCCCCGCTGGCCTCCTACACCGTGATGCTCTCCGTCCTCACCGCCCTCGCCCTCGCCAGCCTCGCCGTGATCGCTGTCTCCTCCCGCCGTCCGGCCCGGGCGACGGACCCGGTCGCGGCTCGGAGCCCGATCGGCTAGAAACGGTCGAAACCGGTCATTCGCCCGGGCGGCCGGACGGTGTGGGGCAGAATCGCGGGACGGGAAGGAGACGCGTTGTGAGCACGGCACCCCGACGCCCCGACGACTACAGCACCGTCAGTGACCCGGAGCGGGCGGTGAAGTACGCGATCCGGCACGTCGCGGGCGACCGCACCGAGATCATCGAGGGAGCCATCACCCCCAGGTCGCCGTCCTGGGCGCACGAATCGGTGAGCGGTCCGCACCCGTTCGGCGAGCCGGTCCGGCTGCCGGCGCCCTTCGATCTCGCCCTCGACACCGGCGGCCTGTAGCCGCCACCCCGCCGCGCCCCGCCGTCGACGGTGCGCCGGGGCGATGCCGGTGCGCGGTGCGCGGTGCGCTTCCCGATCTCCGGCCCCTAACAGACGCGGTCGGTGGAATTCAACGATGCCGCTGATTTCAGGTAAGTCTGCGGAATACGTTCAGTAAACCCTCAGCTAACTCGAATACCATCCCCTGCAGCGCGACGAACCCCGTCCGCCGCAGCTGAGCGGTGGGGGAGGAACCCGGGCGCAACCGGATGTCCAGGCAAAAACACCGCCCGAGCACCATGGCGCGGCAAGGCCACCAGCCCCCCCTTGGAGTTTTCCGTGTCCGACCGCCCGGTCCGCCTCGCCGCCGCGATGCGCCCGCTCGCCGCCCTGGCGCGTCGCCGCCGGCCCGCCGCGGGCGAGGGCGCCGAAGGGGCGCCGGCGCCGGTTCAGGACGAGGCGGCAGCCGCGGTCGGGGAGCTGCCTCCGGCGGCCGAGCGGCTGGCGCAGGCGCGCTCCGCCCGGGAGGCGGAGCTGGCCGCCTCGCTCACCGGTCTGGAGCGCTGCGGCGGTCTGCTGGCCGAGCCGCGCCGCACGCTCCTGCCCGGGCAGTGCCGGGACGGCAACCTCGCCGAGGTGGCCAGGGTGCTGCGCGCGGTCGGGATCGACCACGGCCTGGTGCCCGACCGGCTGCCGCGGCACCGGCTGGCGATAGCGCCCGGCGACCGGGCCGCGGTGCTGGCGGCGCTGTCCGCCGGGTTCGCCGGACAGGCCGTGTACGCCGATCTGTTGGAGCACGGGAGGACGCTCGCCACCGTACTGGCCGAGCAGCTCCCCGCCGCCGTGGACCTCTGGGAGGAGGCGGCGGAGGCGGACGCGGAGGCGACCGCGCCCGCCGAGGAGCCGGGCACGGACCAGGCCGGTCCGGTCTGGCCCGTCGACCGGGTCAAGGGCGTGCGGATCTACCGGCCCGCGGCGATCGGCACCCTGCTGTACGGCCCGGACACCGGCTGCGACGTCGAGTTCTGGGACGCCGCCGACTCCTCGGAGGGCGCGGTCGCCTCGATCGACGAGACCCCGCTCGGCTGGTGGGTGCCCTCACTGGAGGCCACCGGCACCACCACCGTCGCCGGGCGGCCCTACCCGGTGGTCGACGTCTTCGCCGCCGACCTGCCGGACCGGGTCACCTTCCCGATCGACGCCGTGATCACCTGGGTCGACGACACCGACCCTGCCTGGCAGCGGCGCCGCGCCGCCGCCCGGGAGCGGCTCACGGGCACGACGGCGACCGACGGGACCACCGGCGACGGCCTGGAGGGCGACGCCGACCTGCGCTTCCGCAACCGCGACGAACTGCGGTACTGCCTGCGCTCGTTGGCCGCCCACGCGCCCTGGATCCGGCACGTCTTCCTGGTCACCGACGACCAGGTGCCGCACTGGCTGGCCACCGAGCACCCGGGGCTGACCGTCGTCCCGCACACCGAGCTCTTCGCGGGCGCCGGCGCCGGCCCGGTGTTCAACTCGCACGCCATCGAGAGCCGGCTGCACCTGGTCCCCGGGCTCGCCGAGCACTTCCTGTACGTGAACGACGACGTCTTCCTCGGCCGCCCGCTCACCCCCGAGGACTTCTTCCTCGGCAACGGCCTGCCCTGCTACTTCCCGGACAGCCGGATCATCCCGCCCGGCCGGCCGGGCCCCGAGGACGACGTCTACGTGGCCGCGATGAAGAACACCCGCGCCGCGCTGGCCGCCGCCGTCGGCAAGACCTACCCCCGCACCCTCAAGCACACCCCGCTCCCGCTGCGCCGCAGCCTGCTGGCGGAGAGCGCGGAACGCTTCGCGGCCGAGCTGGACGGCACGGTCCGGTCGGCCTTCCGGGCCGCCACCGACCTCGCGCCGATCACCCTGGCGGTGCACTACGCCCACGCCACCGCCCGCTGCGTGGAGGGGCACCTCTACGAGGGGTACTTCGCCACCGACAGCGCCGAGGACTTCGACCGGCTCGCGGAGCTGCA
This sequence comes from Kitasatospora sp. NPDC089797, assembly GCF_040684795.1. Classification (NCBI taxonomy): domain Bacteria; kingdom Bacillati; phylum Actinomycetota; class Actinomycetes; order Kitasatosporales; family Streptomycetaceae; genus Kitasatospora; species Kitasatospora sp. NPDC089797. The sequence continues at coordinate 131,911 of NZ_JBFBGS010000012.1, forward strand.
CGAGGAGCGCTGGGCCGACTGCTTCTGCCTCGCCGACGGCGAACTCCTCCCCGCGCCGGCGCAGGAGGCGGCCGTCACCGACTTCCTGCGCTCCTACTTCCCGGTCCCGTCCCCGTTCGAGGCGAAGGCCTGAGCCGGGTCGGCCCGACTGCCGACCCGTCCTTCGCGCGGGCTCAGACCTTGGCGCCGGTCTTCGAACGGGCCGCCGCCGGAAGGCCGTTGGCGAGGTCCTCGGCCAGCAGGCGCCAGGCGATGGCGTCGGCCGCGGTGCGCAGCTCGGGGCTGCGGGGGCGGCCGGCGTCGGAGTCCAGGCGGTCGTTGAGCCAGTCCGACCAGGCCCGGCCGAGGGCCCGGACCTCGTGGGTGCCGGCCTCGGTGGGGGCGAGGGCGTCGCCGTCGCGGGTGAGGTAGCCCTCGGCGGTCATCCGGTCGAAGACCGGTTCCAGCACCTCGGGGGGCAGCTTCTTGCGGACGGCGATCAGGTCGAGCGAGGCGTGGCCGACGGCCTTGGTGTGCCGGGCGACCTCCATCAGGGCCCAGGCGCCGGCCAGGTCGACCCGGGTGTCCGCGGTGGTGACGATGCCCCGGACGGTGTCCAGGTCCACGCCGCGCACGAGCTTGCAGACCGCGTACTCCAGGTGCGGGTCGGAGTCGCTGGTGGTGGGCTGGGCGAAGCCCTCACCCATGTCGGTGGAGCCGGCCCGGGTGGTGTCGCGCAGCGGCACCTGCTTGAGGAACAGCGCGACCAGGAAGCCGACCACGGCCACCGGGATCGTCCACAGGTACACGGTGTGCAGGGCGTCCGAGTAGGACTGGATGATCGGCGCCGCCTGGTCGGCGGGCAGCCGGTGCAGGCCCTGCGGGCTCCCGGCGGCGTGCCCGAGCACGGCCGGGTCGGCGCCGGTGAGCCGGGCCGACGCGGCGACGCCCTTGGCCAGTTCGGTCTTCAGGCCGTTGGCGTAGATGGTGCCGAAGACGGCGGTGCCGAAGGAGCTGCCGATGGTGCGGAAGAAGGTCACCCCGGAGGTCGCGGTGCCGAGGTCGGCGTAGTCGACGGTGTTCTGCACGGCGATGGTCAGCACCTGCATGCTCAGCCCGATGCCGACGCCGAGCACGAACATGTAGAGCGAGGCCAGTGCGGTGCCGGTGCCGGGTTCGAGCCGGGAGAGCAGGTAGAGGCCGAGGGCCATCACCAGGGTGCCGGCGATCGGGAACAGCCGGTACTTGCCGGTCTTGCTGACCACGTTGCCGCTGGCGATCGAGGCGATCAGCAGGCCGATCACCATCGGCAGCATCCGCACGCCGGAGACGGTCGCCGAATCGCCGTCCACGTACTGGAGGAAGGTCGGCAGGAAGGTGAGCGCGCCGAGCATCGCGAAGCCGACGATGAAGCTGAGCACCGAGCAGACCGCGAACACCGGGTTGCGGAACAGCCGCATCGGCAGCATCGGTTCGGCCGCCCGGGTCTCCACCCAGCAGAACAGGCCGAGCGCCACCGCTCCGCCGACGAACAGGGCGATGATCACCCCGGAGCCCCAGGCGTACTCGTTGCCGCCCCAACTCGTCGCCAGGATCAGGGCGCTGGCGCCGACCGAGACCAGGGCGATGCCCAGGTAGTCGATCACCGGCCGCACCGCCGAGCGCACCGATGGGATGGTCCGGGCGGCCGCGATCACCACCACGACGGCGATCGGGACGTTCACGTAGAACGCCCAGCGCCAGGACAGGTGGTCGGTGAACAGCCCGCCCAGCAGCGGCCCGATGACGGTGGCCAGGCCGAACACGGCGCCGATCGCACCCTGGTACTTGCCGCGCTCGCGCAGCGGGATGACGTCCGCGATCAGCGCCATCGCGGTGACCATCAGCCCGCCCGCGCCGATGCCCTGCACCGCCCGCCAGGCGATCAGCAGGGTCATGTTGGTGGACAGGCCGCACAGGAAGGAGCCGCCGACGAAGACGATCGCCGAGACCTGGAAGATCAGCTTGCGCCCGTACAGGTCGCCGAACTTGCCGGCCAGCACGGTGGCCACCGTCTCGGCCAGCAGGTAGGCCGTCACCACCCAGGACATGTGGGCGGCGCCGCCCAGGTCCGAGACGATGGTGGGCAACGCGGTGCCGACGATGGTCTGGTCGAGGGCCGCGAGCAGCATGCCGAGCACGATGGTGGCGAAGACGACGTTCCGCTGCCGTACGTCGAGCACCGGCGGGGCGGAGGGCTGGGTCTCGGTGGCGACAGTCATGCGGCCAGCCTCGGGGGCGGGCGGGCCGGTCGCGATCCGGTTCGTCCGTTCGGGTGAGCCGGGGCGGTGCCGGTGCCGGGCCGGGAGCAGTGGCGGGCGGGGCCGGAGGTGGGGCGGGGCCCGGGTGGCGGCCCGCTGCGGGCCGGGCGAGGATGAGCCGCAGCAGAGCCAGGACCAGTCCCCGGACACCGGGAAGAGGCTCCCATGACCTCCCCAGCCTCCCACGACCGCGACGCGGCCCCGCCGCACTCCCCGCCGTACTCTCCGTCGCGGCCGACGCCCCACGACCCGCCGCCGCCCGACACCCCGCCGCCTGACTCCCCGCCGCCGTCCGACTCCCCTCCGCCGCCCCGCGAACGGGAGCAGCCGACCGGTGCCACCGCCGCGGTCGGCGGGCGGGCCGAGGCGCGCCGCTGGCGGGCGCTGGCGGTCTGTCTGGTCGCCGGGTTCATGACCCTGCTGGACGTCAGCATCGTGAACGTCGCCCTGCCGACCGTCCGGGCCGGGCTGCACATGTCCGACAGCGGCCTCCAATGGGTGCTCAGCGGCTACGCGCTGGCCTTCGGCCTGGTGCTGGTGCCCTCCGGGCGGCTCGGCGACGCCCGCAGCCGGCGGGCCGTGTTCCTCGCCGGGCTCGCCCTGTTCACCGCGGCCAGCGCGCTGGCCGGGGCGGCCCAGAACCAGGAGTGGCTGGTGCTGGCCCGGCTGTTCCAGGGCGCCGCGGGCGGGGTGCTGGTGCCGCAGGTGTCCGGGTTCATCCAGGTCCTCTTCCAGGGCGCCGAACGCGGCCGGGCGTTCGGGGCGCTCGGCGCGACCATCGGGCTGTCCACCGCCGTCGGGCCGCTGCTGGGCGGCCTGTTGATCCAGCTGTTCGGCCCGCAGGACGGCTGGCGCTGGGTGTTCCTGGTCAACCTGCCGATCGGGGTGGCCGCCCTGCCGGTCGCCTACCGGCTGCTCCCGCCGCCCCGCCCGGCCGCCGAGCGGGCCGGGCACCGGGACTTCGACCCGGTCGGGGTGGTGCTGCTCGGCGCGGGGACGGTCGCCCTGCTGCTGCCCTTCGTCCAGGAGCAGCAGTGGCACGGCCCGGCCCGCTGGCTGCTGCTGCCGCTGGCGGCGGTGCTGCTGGCCGCCTTCGTCGCCTGGGAACGGCACTACGCGCGGCGGCACGAGCCGCTGGTCAGCATGGCGCTGTTCACGGTGCGGCCGTACGCGGCCGGGGTGCTGCTCTCGCTGGTGTACTTCGCCGGGTTCACCGCGATCTTCTTCATCTTCACGCTCTACCTCCAGGCGGGCCAGCACTACTCGGCGTTGACGGCCGGTCTGGCGATCACCCCGTTCGCGGTCGGCTCCGGCGTGGCGGCCGCGGTGGGCGGGCGGCTGGTCGGCCGGCTCGGGCGGCGGCTGGTGGTGCTCGGCCTGCTGCTGGTGCTGCTGGGCCTGCTGGCCTCGGCGCTGGCGGTGCAGCTGTGGTCGGGGCCCGGAGTGGGCTGGACCACGCTCGGCCCGCTGCTGGTCGCCGGGGTGGGCAGCGGGCTGGTGATCGCCCCGAACCAGACGCTCACCCTCCAGCACGTCCCGATCGCCCGCGCGGGCAGCGCCGGTGGCGTCCTGCAGACCGCCCAGCGGGTCGGCTCGGCGGTCGGCATCGCGGTGGTCGGCTCGGTCTTCTTCGCCCGCGCGACCGGCCCCCGCCCCGACTGGTCGCTCGCCTTCCAACTGGGCGTCACGGTGGCGGCCGGGCTGGTGCTGGTGGCCCTGTTGGTGGCGCTGGCGGACGAGTGGGCCGGCCGGCGGCAGCGGGCCGCCCGGGTCCCGTGACGGCAGGGCGGGTTCAGTGACGGCACGGCGGGTCCCTTGACGGCAGGGCGGGTTCAGTGGTCGCGGCGCTGGATCACCACCGTCGCCAGGACCACCGAGGCGAGCGCCCAGACCGCGTAGGTGGTCCAGGAGCCGGCGACCGTCGCCGGGTACGCGCTGGGCCGCAGGCCCGTCATGGTGGCGCGGGCCAGGCGCTGCCAGGCCGGGAAGGGCAGGGCGTGCAGGAGGTCGGCCGTCCAGCGGTAGCGCTCGGTGACGAGGGAGGGCAGGAAGAACAGCACCACCACGGTGCCCACCACCGCGCCCGCGCTGTGCCGCAGCAGCGTGCTGAGGCAGAGCCCGACCAGTCCGCACACCGGGGCGAACAGCACGGCCGCCGCGACGTACCGCAGCGCCGTGGGATCGGTGATCGACTGCCCGATGCCCCGGTCGGCCAGCACCGCCTGGGTGAGGCCGAAGGACCCGCCCGCGCCGACCGCCCCGGGGCCCGGCCGGCTGGACGCGATCACCGACCGGGAGCGGGAGATCCTCACCCTGGTCGGCCGGGGCCTGTCCAACTCCGAGATCGCCGCCGAACTCGTCCTGAGCATCGCCACGGTGAAGACCTACATGACCCGGCTGCTCGCCAAGCTGGACGCCCGCGACCGGGTGCACCTGGTCATCCTGGCCTACGAGACGGGCCTGGTCGCCGTCCCCGGCTGAGCGCCCGCACGGCGGGCGTCGCGGGCCCGGCTCAGTCCTTGACGGCCACGCCCGCGTACATCGCGATGTCCTGGTCGCGGACCACCGGGGCGCCGGCCTCCGGCCGCCAGCGGTGGACCAGGGCGACGCCCGGATCCAGCAGCCGATAGCCGTCGAAGAAGGCCTCCGCCTCGGCCCGGTCGCGGACCTGCAACGGGATGCCGCGGGCGTTGTACTCCCGGCCGACCCCGCCCACCCCGACCGGGTCGGTGTCGCCGGTGAACACGGTGAGGGTGAGGAAGCTGCCGGGCGCCAGCGCGGCCATCAGACGGTGCACGATGCCCTGCGGGTCGTCCTCGTCCAGCACGAAGTGCACGATGGCGATCAGCGACAGCGCCACCGGCCGCGCGAGGTCGAGCACCTCGCGCAGCCGGGGGTCGCCGAGGATGGACTCCGGGTCGCGCAGGTCGGCGTCCACGAAGCAGGTGCGGCCCACGGCCGTGCCGGACAGCAGCGCCCGGGCGTGGGTCAGCACGATCGGGTCGTTGTCCACGTACGCGATCCGGGCCTCGGGGGCGATCTCCTGGGCGACCTCGTGCAGGTTGGGCGAGGTGGGGATGCCGGTGCCGATGTCCAGGAACTGCCGCACCCCGTGCTCACGGGCGAGGTGGCGCACCGAACGCTGCATGAACTCGCGGGTGGTGCGCATGGAGACCGGCAGCGACGGCCAGGCCCGCACCGAGGCGTGCGCGGCGGTGCGGTCCGCCTCGAAGTTGGTCTTGCCGCCGATGAGGTAGTCGTAGACCCGCGCGGAGTGCGGGACGTCCGTCCGCAGGTCGACCGACAGGTGGTCCTGGTTCGTCACGCTCGCGCTCCCCGCTGCTGCCCGGCATCCGTCACCGGCCGCCCGCGGCGGCCGGTCCCGGTGCGCATGGTAACGGCCCGCCGGCGCGACGAGCTGACGAACGCTCAGATTCGCTGTGCCCGGGGGCCGTCCTCAAAGGCGACTCGCGTGATGGGGGGCCAGGTGGGGCATGGTGCGTCGTCATGCGTCGTCGGATGCCGAGTGGGCTGTGCTGTCGGAGGTTCTTTCGGCTTCGGGAGCAGCCGGTCGTCCGCGTGCTCGGACGGCCGGCCGGTGCTGAACGGGATGGTGCGCAAGCTGCGGACCGGCACGTCCTGGCGGGGCGTGCCGGAGCGCTACGGCTCCGGCGGATCCTGTCCACCCGCTTCCGCATCCTTGATCGCGTCTGCAGCGCCGACAGCCACGACCACGTACCGGCCGGACTTCCAGTACCTGAGCGAGTCGCCGGTCGTCTTCCGCAACTGCGCCGAGTCGTCGACGCCTTCCACCCTGACTGCCATGGCCCGCTCGCTGCACCCGAGTTCCGCGAATGCGAAGGGGTCCGCCTGCATGGACGCCACGGTGTACTCGCCCATGAGCACCGCCCCCGGGAACTGCCGGACCTGAGTACTGGACCGACCGGCCGGTGCCGTCGGACGGCCGGCGCCTATGGACGTGACCCCCGGGGCTCCCGGTCCAGCGGGGGCGGCCGCCATGAAGGCTGCCTGGCACCTGCCGTCCCTCAGGGACAGAACCACCTCGGTGTCAGCGATGCGAACGGCACCGAGGACTCTGGCCGAGCCCCCGCCTGCTGCTCCGTCGACGGCCTGCTGGACCGCAGGGTCCACCGGGGCGGCCGCCAGTTCCCCCAGTGGCCAAGGAGGAACTGTCCGTGCTTCGTCGGGTGTCCCGCCACCGGTGCATCCCACGGCCCCGATGGCGAGAACTCCGACCAGTCCCACGATCCTTCCGGGCTGCGCCATGTTCCGGCTCCTCTAGTCCGTCCAATGGTTGTAGCAGAAGCCCGCCGGATGGGATATCTGCCCGCTGCCGATGTAGGCACCGCCGCCCACGCGCCTGTCGTACACGTCGAAGGTGTACTGGTCGAACAGTGGATGCGCTTCCAGGTGGCCGAACTTGCCGTCCGGTACCGGGTAGCTGCCGCCCTCGGCATTGGTGACCGTCTCGGTCACATTGAATCCGACACCGGCGGACACGGTACCGGCGGTAATACCGGCGGTCGCCGACCACTGGGTCGCCACGGAGCGGGTCTGGGTCAACGTGAGCGTCATGGGGCCCCGGCCGGTGACCGTGTCGACCGGATCGGCACCACAGAGAGCCTTCTCGTGCTTCACCACGTTCCTGACCTCCTGGTACACGTCCATCCTCGTGCCGGCCGGCCCCTCGGAGGACGTGGCGCCGGTCGTCGGGCCGGGTGCGGGAAGCACGGAGACGGCGGCCCGGCGGTCGATCGTCCAGTTCTCCGGCGTGGCACCCGCCGGCAGCTGAACAGCGTCGGGTCCAGGAGCCGAAGAGGAACCCGTCGCTGACGCAGCCGGGGCCTGAGGCGATATCACCCCGACGATGGCCATGGCCGCGGCAGGAACTGCGGCAACCTTCGTGAGAGCCGAAGAGAAACGCACCTGAAATCCCCTGTCGTGAATGACGTGCGGAGCGCCGCACCAAAGGCGCGGCGTCATTTCGCGACAATCCTCACGCCTGGATCTCCGGGCACATCGGGCTCTTACCGGCGCGCGGAATCGAAACGGCCCGGAGGTCCCTTCGTGCGGGTCGAAGGTCCCGGCCATCCGTCTGCCCGGGCAACGGGAGCCATCCCCGGTGCCCGAGCGCGCCGCGTCCAGCCACCGGGCCCGTCGTCGACGCCCCGTCAGCCGGTGGCCAGGGCCGATGAAAGCCGAGCACACGATCTGGCACAGGTGTTCCTCGGACCCCTACCAGGCCGCCGGTACCACCCGGCTCACCCCTCTCCGGTGTCACCGGTGGAGGATGGCCCCCGGTGGGAACGGGCGGCTGGCGGGAGTGCACGTGGACGTCGAGGAGATGCTGGACCGGCTCGGGGCGGTGATCGGGCCCCCGCTCGAGGGGGTCGTTCGGGTCCCGTGGGAGCTCGGGGCCGAGGAGACCGGTTTGCAACTGCCGTCGGACTACCGGGCGTTCGCCGACCGGTATGGGTCGGTCAGCATCAGCAACGAGCTGCACATCTACACGCCATCGGCAGTGCCCGGCCCCGATGTCAGGCAGCCACTCGGCTTCGAGGGGTTCCTGTACAACACGACGGAGCCCTACGGATATTGCGCCTGGCTGGCCGAGTGCTATCGGGACGGGGACTACGACGAGTGCCCCCATCCGCTGTTTCCGGCCGAGGGCGGGCTTTTGAAGTGGGGCAACAACTCCAACTCCGACCACTTCTTCTGGCTGATGCGGGGCCCGGACCCGGACCGGTGGCCGGTCGCGGCCAAGTTCCACTCGATGCGGGACTGGGACCTGTTCGAGGGAGGCTTCCTGGAGTTCCTCCTGGCGACGGTGACGGAGCAGTATCCGTACCACGATGACGTCGTCCCCGGCGGGTTGGAACAGGACGGTGACGGCCGCTCCTATCGCCAGCGGGGTGACTGGTCCGAGCAGCTCCGGTAGTGAACCCGCACACGGCCAACGGCGAGTCCGGCAGGACGTCCGGCCCCTGGCCCCGGGGTGTGCCGGTCCGCCGCCTGTGCATGATCCCGTTCGGCACCGGCCGGTCGTCCGAATGCGGACGACCGGCCGGTCCCGAAGCCGGCAGGGCCCGCGAGAGCACAGCCCACCCGGCATCCGAGGGCTCAGGCGCTCCGCAGCCCGGGTGCGGTGGCCTGTCGGGGAATCGCGCCGGTGCGGTGTCGTCCGGGGGCCGACTCCACCGCTGCGCCGATCCAGGCCGCGCCGAAGGCCCAGGTGGCCACCCATTCGCAGAGGTACATCGGCCGGACCGCCCAGTCCGAGCCGAAACCGGACAGCCCGGTGCCGGCCGCCGCCAGCAGCGCGACCAGGATCAGCACGCCCGCCGCCAGGTAGGCGGTGGAGACCCGGGCCGGCTGCGCGGAGCGCGGGTTGCGGAAGGAGAACAGGCAGAACAGCGCCAGCATCACGAACAGCAGTGAGGCGAAGACCAGGTGGAGCACCCCGACCGTGCGCTGGAGACCGGTCGGATCGGACGGTGCCGTCGGGCACAGCGCGACCCCGAGGGCGAACACCCCGGCCGCCGTGCTCCAGCGGTCGTCGCGCCGGTCGAAGCGGTAGCAGACCAGGAACACCCCGAGCGCGCACAGGGCGCCCACCAGCAGGTTCCGGGTGCCGCCGTAGTAGGCGGCGCTCATCGACGCGGGCCAGAAGCCGTCGGTGGCGCGCCCGGTCAGTTCGTCGGCCAGCCAGTTGCCCAGCGGCAGGGCGGGCGGCAGCAGCACGCCGATCGCCCCGACGCCGAGGCGCAGGAAGGTGACGGTCCGCTCGTCCTGGAGCGTCCGCTGGGGGGAGTCGGGGGAGTCGGGGGTGATGGGGGTGATGGGGGTGAGAGGCGTTGCGGGGGGTTCGGGGGAGTCGACGGCACTTCCGGCACTCCGGTCATCGGACACGGATGCCTCCTCGCTGGTGAGAGCGCTGATCCGGCGTCAACTGGTGTACCCGCCGGCGGAGATCCATCCACCGTCGAGTCGCGTACCGCTACAGCGCCGCCTCGGCGCCGGGTTCCAGCACGAACTCGGCGTCGTCGGCGTCGTAGTCGTACAGCTCGCCGTAGCGGCCCCAGTCGATGGCGGTCTCCAGCTGGCGCCGGGCGTCCTCGGAGTCGTAGCCGGCGCGCAGCAGGTCGAGGAAGAGGTCCTCGCGCAGCTTGTGGTCCTCGGTGGCGGCCAGTGCCTGGACGATGGCGCGGACCAGCGGCGCCCGGCGGGCGGCGTTGCGGGCGAACAGCTGCTTGCTGGTGAGGATGTCGGCGTCGGCGAACTCGCGGCCGGCCGGGGTGATGGCGAAGCGGCCTCCGGTGGTGCGGGCGAGGTCGAGCAGGACGGCTGCGTCGACCAGCGGGAGGAGGTCGTCGACCTCGAAGTTCAGCTCGTCGGCGATCTCGGCCAGGCCCTCCTCCCCGCCCATGGCGAGCAGGATCTCCAGCAGGCCGGCCAGGCCGCCGACGGTGGCGGGCGGCAGCGGGGTGGTGATCGGGGTGGCGGCCTGCCGGGCGGCGGGGTGCTCGGCGGCGGGGTGCTCCTCGCGGCCGGTGAGGATGCCGTAGACGGTGTCGACCAGGGCCTCGAACTGCGGGGTGCGGCGGTCGCGCGGGCGGGGCAGGTCGACGGTCAGCTCGGAGCGGATCCGGCCGGGGTTGGAGGACAGCACCAGGATGCGGTCGGCCAGCAGCACCGCCTCCTCGATGTTGTGGGTGACGATCAGGATCGACTTGACCGGGGCCTCGTGCCCCTCCCACAGGCCGACCAGCTCGTTGCGCAGGTTCTCGGCGGTCAGCACGTCGAGGGCGGAGAACGGCTCGTCCATGAACAGCGCGTCCGGTTCGACCACCAGGGCCCGGGCGAACCCGACGCGTTGGCGCATGCCGCCGGACAGCTCCTTGGGGTAGGCGCCCTCGAAGCCGTCCAGGCCGATCAGGTCGATCGCCCGCAGCGCCCGTTCGCGCCGCTCCTCCTCGCCCACCCCGCGGGCCTGGAGGCTCAGTTCGACGTTCTGCTGGACGGTCAGCCAGGGCAGCAGCGCGAAGGACTGGAACACCATCGCCACCCCCGGGTTGGCGGCCTTCAGCGGGGTGCCGCGGTAGGTGACCGTCCCGGAGGAGGGCGAGATCAGCCCGGCCAGGCAGCGCAGCAGGGTGGACTTGCCGGAGCCGGACTTGCCGAGCAGGGCGACGATCTCGCCCTCGGCCAGGTCCAGGCTGATGTCGTCCAGTACCGGCAGCGCCCGCCCGTCCGGGGTGGTGAAGGTCTTGGTGACGTCGGCGGCCTCGACGATCGTGGTGCGGGTGGCGGCGGCGGTCATGGTGGCTGGCTCCTGGTCGGGTACGGCCGGTACGGCGGGGGCGAGCGGGTACGGCGGGGGCGAGCGGGTGCGGCGGGCGAGCGGGTGCGGCGGGTCAGAGGGCGTAGCGGGTCTCGGCGAGCCGGTAGAGCCGGCGCCACAGCAGCCGGTTGAGCGCGACCACGTAGACGCTCATCACGCTCACCCCGACCAGGATCCGCGGGAAGTCGCCGGTGCCGGTGGCGTCGGCGATGTAGGCGCCGAGCCCGGTGGCGGTGAGGTGGTGCGAGCCGTAGTCGACCACCTCGGCGACGATCGAGGCGTTCCAGGCGCCGCCGGCCGCGGTGATGCCGCCGGTGACGTAGTACGGGAAGACCGCCGGGAGGATGAACGCCCGCCAGCGCAGCCTGCCCCGGACCTGGAAGCCGGTCATCGCCTCGCGCAGGTCGCTGGGGATCGCGGAGGCCCCGGCGATCACGTTGAACAGGATGTACCACTGGGCGCCGAGCGCCATCAGCAGCACCGAGCCGAGGTTCAGCGAGATCCCGAGGGCGAGGAAGACCGCGGTGGCGAAGGGGAACAGGAAGTTCGCCGGGAAGCTGGCCAGCACCTGCACCACCGGCTGGGCGAACCGGGTGACCCTGGGGTTCATCCCGATCCACACCCCGACCGGCACCCACACCACGGTGGAGACCGCGAGCAGCACCAGCACCCGGACGAAGGTGGCCGCGCCGACCGCGAAGGCGTGGCCGAACTCGCCGAGGCCGACGGTGCGGTGCAGGTAGTCGAAGGCCTGCCAGGCGCCGTAGAGCACGACCGCGGCCACCGCGCCGGCGAAGAAGACGTCCCCGGTGCGCTCCCGGGAGGCCGGGCGGGACAGCGGGTGCTCGGCCAGGCCGAAGACCCGGGTGGCCCGGTCCAGCGCCGGCCCGAGCGGCCGGAGCGGACGGCCGGCCAGTTCCGGCAGGCTGGAGCGGCGCAGCAGGTCCAGGACGACGCTGCGCGGCCGCTCGGCGGCCTCCGACTCCTCCACCCGGAACCGCTCCGACCAGGCCGTCATCGGCCGCCAGAACAGCACGTTGACGCCGATCACCATGACGACCATCACGCCGATCGCGATGCCGACCTGGTCCAGGTCGCCGTTGCCGATCGCGGTGGCCGCGTAGGAGCCGATCCCGGGCAGCGCGTAGTGGTGGTTGAGCACGCTGATCGACTCGGAGGCGGCGAGGAAGAACCAGGCCCCGCCGAAGCTCATCATCCCGTTCCAGACCAGCGGGATCATGCCGCTGGGCACGTCCAGCCGCCAGAACCGCTGCCACTTGGTCAGCCGCATCACCCGGGCCGCCTCGTCGAGTTCGCGCGGCTGGCTGACCAGCGAGTAGTAGAACGCGAAGGTCATGTTCCAGGCCATCGAGGTGAAGATGGCGAAGATCGACGCGCACTCCAGGCCGAGGGTGGAGCCGGGGAAGAGGTTGATGAAGGCGGTGACGGTGATCGACAGGAAGCCCAGGATCGGCACCGACTGGAGGATGTCCAGGATCGGCAGCAGCACCTTCTCCGCCCGGCGCAGCCGGGCCGCGGCGGTCGCGTAGACGAAGGTGAACAGCACCGAGGCGATCAGCGCGACGAACATCCGCAGCAGCGAGCGGACGGCGTAGAACGGCAGGTCGGACGGGTCGGTGGAGACGGTGGAGGGGGCCTGGTCGGGCAGGAACGGCGCGTCCAGGGAGGGGGCCAGCCGCAGCAGTCCGTACAGTCCGGCGACCAGCGCGGCGGCGACCAGGAGGTCCACCCAGCGCAGCTCGGGCCGGCGCCACACACCGCGCGAGGGGAAACCGCCGCCGGCCACCCGCACCACCGTCCGTCCGCTGCTCTCCGCCGCCGCTTGCCGCTGCTCGGCGCCCGGGTCCGGGCACCGGCCCGGCCGCGCACCAGCCTCGCCGCAGACGCACGGGCCCGCCACCGGAGGGCTGCTCACGGGTGGCGGGCCCGGTGGGGTCCTCTGGGGCCTGGTGGGTCCCGGAGGGGGCTCAGCGCGAGGCGGCGGCGTCGGCGGTGCGGGCGATCAGCGTGTTGAGCAGGGCGGCGCCGCGCTCGGCGTCGTCGACGCTGACCGCGAAGTCCGTGCCGCGCCTGGTGCGGACCACCAGGCAGTCGCCCCGGCGCAGGAACACGGTGGTGCCCCGGCCGTTGATCCGGTAGCCCCAGCCGCCGGCCTGGCGGGCGGTCAGCCGCTCGACCCGGGCCGAGACCAGCTCCTCGGGGGCGAACCGGCGGACCGGTCGGCCGAACGGGCCGAAGCCGACGTGCAGGCCCGTGTCGGTCACCCGGACCCGCACCGAGGAGCAGAGCAGCAGGAGGACGGCGGCGAGGCCGGAGAGGACGACCGGCACCCAGCCGACGGACTCGGTGCGCCCGCCGGTGGCGAGCAGGACGCCCGCCGCGGAGAGCAGCCCCGGTACGGCCGCGGCCACCTGCATCCAGTGGTTGGCGGCCCGGGAGAGCCAGACCACCCGCTCGCCCGGCGCCGGCGGCGCCATCCGCGCCCCGGGGCGCGGCGGCAGGGTGGCGGCCGGGCGGGTCGCCAGCCAGACCAGCACACCGGCCACCCCGGCCGCCACGACGATCAGGATCACCTCGAAACCCATCGGGGCGGCGTCCTGCCAGCGGGCCCGGTCCAGGTTGGCGCGCACGATGGAGGCCTGAGCGCCGGTCAGCAGCACCCCGGTGCCGGCCAGCACCGGGCCGGTGAAGCCGCGGGCCGGGCCCGGGCGGAACCGCAGGCCGGCGGCGAGACCGGCCGCGAGCAGCAGCCAGACGCCGGCCGGGAACAGTGCGGCCGCCGTCAGCGACATCGAACCGTCCGGCCGGCTTCCGCTCCAGTGGGTCGCCAGCGGCTCCGGCAGCCGGTCGCGCGCGCTCAGCGGCAGGGCGACCAGCAGCGCCGTCACGCCGAGCGTCCAGACCGCCGCTCCCCACCGCGCTCCGCGGCCCACCGGCCGCTCGGGCGGCTCGGGCCGCTCCTGGACGGGCTCTCCGGTCGGCTCTTCGTCCTTCACGACATCCCCCTGATCAGATCCACGAGATCGTTCCTGCTGTAGCCGGCCCGGGCCGCGTCGGCGATCAACTGCCGCACCCGGTCGACGAGTTCGGCGCGGTCTCCGGCGTCGGTGGCGACCGTGACGCCACGGCCGCGGCGGAACTCCAGGACGCCCTCGTCGCGCAGGGCGCGCAGCCCGCGCAGGACGGTGTTGGTGTTGACGCCGAGGGCCCGGGAGAGCTCCCGGGCGGGCGGCAGCCGGTCGCCCGGGGCGCACTCGCCCTCCGCGACGGCCCGTCGGATCGCGCCGGCGACCTGCTCGTGCAGGGGGCGGGCGTCGCCAAGGTCCAGCTTAAGCAACATGGTGCTAGTGACGATAGCACCATTCATGCATGGTGCCGATGGCGTCGGTGCCGGTGCCGCGGCGGCACCGGCATTCGGCCCACCCCGCCGCCCTCCGGTGCGAACCCTCGTCCGCTCCCGGCGCGGTACGGGAGCGGGACAGTTATGCATAGGGCATGAACAACACCCTTCGCGCCGCCCTCGGCATCCCCCTGACGGCTGTCGCCGTCCTCGTCCTGACGACCGGTCCGGCCGCCGCGGCCACCGGAGACCTGGCCGTCAACGGCACGACCTACACCGATCCCTCCGGCTGCTACGCCCTGGACGAGGGCGACAGCATCGTCGACAACCTCACCGACCGGGCGGTGGAGGTCCACTCCGGCGCGGACTGCACCGGTGAGGTGCTCGACGTCATCCGGGGTGGCGATGACAGCCTGGTCACCGGGGCGCAGAGCCTCCTGGTGCCCTGACCCGGCCCGGGCGCACCCCGGCCCCCGGCCGGAGCCGCCGGGGGCCGGGTCGCGCCCGACTCGGACGCGACCCGGAACCGGCTCAGGAGCGGTCGTCCTCGATCAGGCCGAACTCCTGCAACAGCTCGCCGACTTCGGTCGCCTCCACCCGGCGCAGCAGCCGCTTGCGCAGGAACTCCGGCCCGGGCAGGTCGAGTTCGGCGCCGTCCCGGAGCCGGGTGGTCGCCGCCAGCAGCTTGCGCACGTCGTAGGTGGAGTTGAACACCTCGGGCACGCCGCGCTCGACGCCCAGCAGCCGGTAGACCGCCTCCATGCCGGTGCGCACCGAGTACTCGGTGGTGAAGATGCAGTCCCGGGTGGTCTCGGCGAACTGGCCGATGAAGGCGAAGTTGACGGCGCCCTCGGGTACCACGTCCGGTCGGTCGCCCGCGCGCCGGGGCAGGAAGAAGGACGTCACGTACGGCATCATCACCGGCACGCAGCGGGCGGCGGAGGCGGCCAGCTCGGGGATCTCCTCGACCGGCACGCCCAGGTGGTACAGCCACTCCCGGGTGATCTCCTCGCCGGTGCACTCCTGCATCGGCTTCCGCACGAAGTCGCCGGGGCGGTCGACGAACAGCGAGTAGAGCCAGACCACGATCTGGTCCGCGGGCTGCTGCTTGAAGTGCGGCTGGCGGTTGACCGTCCAGCTCAGCAGCCAGGAGGAGTCCCGCGCGGTGACGATGCCGCCGGTGACCACGCCGCCGCTGAACGGGTCGCGCCGGGCGACCTTCCGGATGTGGTGCGGGATGCGCGGATCCAGGGTGGTGACGGTGGCGGACTCCCACTTGCTCCGGGCGATGTCGCCGCAGAACACCTCGGGACGCCCGAAGGCCGGGTCCTTGGCGGCGATCCGGCGCCACAGGTCCCAGGCCGGGGCCGGGCCCTCGTCCAGCCGGGCCGGGGTGTGCTGGTCGCCGTTGTCGGAGTTCTCGGTCAGCGAGCCGATGGTGGTGAACACCAGGTCGTCCTCCCCGAGGTCCACCCCGCCCGCCGCGCCGGCCTCGCGCCAGTGCAGCCGGGTGGCCTGCTTCCTGGCGGGGGAGTCCGGGGTGGCGGGGGAGAGGGCGAAGTCGATGTCGGTGACCTCGACGTCGAAGCGGAACCGCACCCCCTGGTCCATCAGCCAGCGGGTCAGCGGCAGCACCAGGGACTCGTACTGGTTGTACTTGGTGAACTTCAGCGCCGACAGGTCCGGCAGGCCGCCGATGTGGTGGATGAAGCGGTGCAGGTAGAGCTTCATCTCCAGGGCGCCGTGCCACTCCTCGAAGGCGAACATGGTGCGCCAGTACAGCCAGAAGTTGCTGTCCAGGAAGTTCCGGGAGAAGACCTCGTCGATCCGCTTGCCCTCCAGTTCCTCGCGGGTGGCGAGGAAGACCCGGACGATGTCCTTCTGGGCCTTGTCGTCGAGTGCGAACAGGCCGTCCGTCCCGGCGTCCTGGCCGCAGCGCTCGGTGACCCGCTGGAGCGAGAAGTTGGGGTCGTCCTTGTTGAGCCAGTAGAACTCGTCCAGCACGGAGGCGTTCTCGACCTCCAGCGAGGGCACCGAGCGGAAGAGGTCCCACAGGCACTCCATGTGGTCCTCCAACTCGCGGCCGCCCCGGACCACGAAGCCCTTCGCCGGCTCCTTGATGCCGTCCAGCGCGCCGCCCGCCAGCTTCAGCCGCTCCAGCACGGTGATCCGCTCGCCGGGCACGTGCGCGTCCCGCACCAGGAAAGCGGCCCCCGCGAGCGAGGCCAGGCCCGCGCCGACGAACCACGCCCGCTTGCGCTCGGCGCCCTCGGGCTTCCTCGGCCGGGCGAACGCCTCGTAGTTGCCGCTGCTGTAGTACACGCTCGCACTCCCTCGAAAGCCCGCCATCGAAAAGTCCGACATCGAACGGTCCGCCGGGCACGACCGTCCCGGCGGGCGTTCCCATCCACCCATCCGGACGTGGGCTCCGCCCGTCGGCTGGGCCGAACGGGTGAGGGGTCACGGGTGGGGGGCGACCGGTGGGGCGGGACGGGCGGGGCCGACATACGGGGCCGACGTGCGGACCGCGTACGGAATGCGTACGGAACGCCGCCCGGGGCGTCAGGAAGGCGTCAATGCGGGCCGGGCGGCCGGTCCGGCGGCGGTTGGGTGGAAGCCGACGGACGACCGAACCACACGAGGACGGATCATGCACGGCAACGGGCGGCACCAGGACGGCACGGCACCCAGGGTGGTGGTCGGGGTCAGCGGGTCGCTGGGGAGTCTGGCGGCGCTGCACCGCGGCGTGGCCGAGGCCCGTGAGCGCGGCGCCGAGCTGTGGCCGGTGCTCGCCTGGGAGCCCCCGGGCGGTGAGCACGGCTACCGGCGCTCGCCCTGCCCGCCGCTGCTCACCGCCGTCCGGGAGGCCGCCGAACGGCGCCTGGACGAGGCGCTGGAAGCGGCCTTCGGCGCGGACGGACCGGGCGTGACCATGCAGCCGGTGGTGATCCGCGGCGAGACCGGGCCCGCCCTGGTGCACGTCGCCGACCGGCCGGGCGACCTCCTGGTGCTCGGCCGCAGCGGCGGTCTGCTGCGCCGTCGGCTGCGGCGCTCGGTGTCGGCCCACTGCGCCCGCCGGGCCGGCTGCCCGGTGCTCACCGTCCCGGTGCCGGCCCTGTTGCAGGACCTGCACGAGCTGGAGGCGCTGCACCGCCGCGCCCGCTGGCACCTGCCGGTGCTGCCCGCCGCCGAGCTGCTCGCGATGAAGGGCTGAACGTCTTTCCGTGCCACCGCGGTTCGGCTCGTCGGACCCGAACCGCCCCCTGGACGGTCCGCCCCCGCGCGGGGCGGACCGCGCCGCACCCCCGGGCCCCGGCCGGTACTCCGGGGCCCGCGGCGACCGGTGGAGGACAGGTGACGGGGTGCGCGGTCGGGTGCGCCGGTTCGGACAGCGGGCCCGCTCGTGGGGAGCGGGCCCGTCGGACCCGCACCGCGCACCTCCGTGCCGCCGGTCCGCAGGCCGTGCGGTGCGGCTGCGCGGCTGCCGTCGCTCAGTGGCCGCGGGCCGGCTCGAAGCAACCGGTCTCCGGGTAGGGGCCGTTGGTGCTCACCTGGTAGTCGGAGGCCTGGGTGAACGCGGTCACGCAGGCGTCGTCGTGGACGCGGAGGCCGATCCGGGTGCCCTCGGGCGTGACGTAGTGGTCGGTCTCGAAGCGCGGGGCCATCGGCCACACGAGCAGGGTGCCCACCGGGTGCCCGCTGTCCGGCCCGGTCGGCGCCGCCGGGTACCCGAGCCCGAGCAGCGCCGTCCGCACGCTCTGCGGGTCCCAGGTGCCGGCCTTCCAGAGGCGCTGGAGGACCGGCTCGATCCGGTCGGCCTCCCGCCGGGCGTCCTGCGCGCTGGCGGCGGACATCTCGCGCGGGATGCGGTAGCCGTTGTTCTCCCGGTAGTGCGGTGCGCCGTCGCCGGCCCCGGGCTCCACGTACGGGGAGGCGCCCGGGGTGTCGGTGCCGCCCGGCGTGGCCGGACCGGCCGCACCCGACTGCACGGCCCGGTGTGCTCCGCACCCGGCCAGCGGAAGGGCGAGGGCCGGGAGCAGGACGACGGCGGCGAGGCGCCGGTGCCGTCGGTCGGTGGAGGTCATGGCAAGGACTCTCCCACAGGGGTGGGACACCTCTGCGAGGGGGCGGCCCCGGCCTTTCCTGACGCGTTCTTGACGTGCAGAGGATGCTAAAGACCAGGCAAAGCAGGCGTATCGTTCGGGCAAAGCCGCACCTTGGGAGGCCCGATGGCGACGACGAAGCAGGAGACCGGGCAGGAGACCGAGCGGGAACAGCAGCGGAGCGCCGCCGAGCCGCTGCTGCGCCCCACCCGGGAGGCGCTGCTGGCCCGCGCCGGGCGCCGGGCGCCGCGCTGGAAGCGGCTGCTGCGGCCGGGGGCGACGGGGTGCCCGGCCTGGATCCGGCGGGAGGCGGACGCCCAGGCGGAGCGGCTCGGCCGTCGGACGCCCGGCACCGAACACGTCCTGCTGGCCCTGCTGGCCGTCCGCGAAGTGGCCCGGAGCGAGCCGGAGTTGGCTCCGGACGGGGTCGGCGGCGAACTGCTCGACGGCCTCGGCCTCAGCCATGCCCGGGCGTTCGCCGCGCTGGACTCCGGCGGGGTGACGCTGCCCGCGGACCCGCGTTCCGTCGAGGCCTACCTGGCGGACGGCGGAACGGCCGGCGGGACGGGCAGCGGGGTGGAGGGCGGGGCGGATCGGCTGCTGCGCGCCCTCCTGGCGGAGGACACCCGGGCCCGCCACCTGGTGGAGGCGCTGCGCTGACGGCTGCCGGCTGCCGGGGACCGTCCGGAGGCGGCGCGGCCTCCGGGCGGGACCGTCGGTCAGCGGGTGGTGTAGCCGCCGTTGGCGAACAGCGTCTGGCCGGTGATCCACCCGCCCTCGGTGGCCAGGAAGGTCACGATCGGCGCGATGTCCTCGATCCGGGTCAGCCGGCCGCCCATCGCCTGGGACTGGTGGAAGGCGACCCGCTCCGGGGTCTCCTGGCCGTAGAAGAACGGGGTGTCCATCGGGCCCGGGGCGACGTTGTTGACGGAGATCCCGCGCGCGGCGAACTCCTTGGCCGCGGCCCGGGTGTAGTGCTCGACCGGGGCCTTGGCGCCGGCGTAGGTCGAGTAGCCGTCGGTGAAGGCGGCCAGCAGCGAGGTCAGGACGGTGATCACCCGGCCGCCGTCCGCGAGCCGCTTGCCCGCCTCGCGGATGAAGAAGTACGCGGCCTTGGCGTTCACCGCGTGCATCAGGTCGTACTCGGCCTCGGTGGTCTCGGTGATCGGCTTGCGCAGCACCAGGCCGGCCGTGTTCACCGCGACGTCGATCCGGCCGAAGGTCTCCAGCGCGGTGGCGAAGACGCGCTCGACCTGGGCGACGACGGTCAGGTCGGCCTGCACGGCGACGGCCTCGCCGCCGGCCGCCTTGACCGCCGCGACGGTGGCCTCGGCCTCCGGTGCGGTCGCGTCCGCGTGGTAGTGCACGACGACCTTGGCACCGGCCGAGCCCGCCGTGCGGCTGATCAGCCCGCCCAGGTTCTTCGCGCCCGCGCCGACCAGGACGACCTTGCCCGCCAGGGAGTGGTCGGTGCTGGAGTGGTTGTTGTTCATGATCTACGGCTCCTCGCCGGAAGAGTGGGGAATGTTCGCCCGACCACTGTCCGCGGCGGGGGCCGTCCGGGGCTTGAACAATCGGACGGGCCCTGGAACGAACCGCTCACGATCCGCGCCGCCGGGCCGTCGGCATTCGTCGTTCCGCACCCGGACGGACCACAATCGGCAGTATGGCCACCCCACCGCGCCCTGCCCGACCCGCCCGACCCGAACGCCCTGCCCGCCCCGACGCCCCCTCGGCGATCAAGCCGCACCTGGTCCGCCTCTCCGGCAGCGGCGCCGACCTCGACGAGGGCGTGGTCGAACGCGGGCTGGAGCGGGCCGGCGGCAGCGGCGAGGCGGCGGACGGCCCCACCCGGCACGTCGTGGTGGTGCACACCGGCCGCTCCGCCGACCTCAGCTGGCGCGCCGACGGGCGCCCCCGGCGGGAGCGCTTCCACCGGGGTCAGGCCCTGGTCAACCCGGCCGGCTGGGCCGCCCGGCCGCGCTGGGAGCAGGACGCCGAACTGATGCTGGTCGCCCTCGAACCGGCCTGGCTGGAGAAGCTCGCCACCGAGGGCGACCGCCCCGGCCCGCTGGAGCTCGCCCCGCGCTACCACCTCACCGACCCGTTCCTGGGCATGCTGGTCGAGCGGCTGGTCGCCGAGTACGAAGGCCCCGGGCCCGCCGACCCGCTCTACGCCCAGTCGATGCTCCAGGCCCTCGCCGCCCATCTGATCCGCACCGCCGCCACGGCCGGCCCCGGCCTGCCGGAACGGGAGGGCGGGCTCACCCCGAAGCGGCTGAACCGGGTCGTCGACCACATGAACGGCTACCTGGACGGACGGCTGTCGCTGACCGAGCTGGCCGGCGTCGCGGGCGTCAGCCCGTCCCACTTCACCCGGGCGTTCCGCGCCTCCACCGGGCAGTCCCCGCACCAGTACCTGGTCCGGCTGCGGCTGGAGCGCGCCCGCCGCACCCTGCTCACCACCGACACCCCGATCGCCGCCGTCGCCCAGCTGTGCGGCTTCGCCGACCAGAGCCACCTGACCCGCACCATGCGCCTGCACACCGGCCTCACCCCGGCCGGGCTGCGGGCCGGCCGGGACCGGGACCACTGACGCCTCGTTCGCACAATTACGGTCACAACGCGACTTGTTGAGTGATCGTCAGGACTGGCTGGCTACGCTGGAGCCATGGAACCCAGCGCGATCCCCGACGGGCCGACCGGCCTCGGCACGTCGGCGGCCCGGCCGCCGCGACCGGCCCGGGACGCCGACCCCGACGCGTTCCTGCGCGCGGTGGTCCGGGCCGGCTACCCGCGACGGCTGGAGGCGCTGGCGGACGGCCACGTCCCCGCCGCCGATCCCGGGGAGGTGCGGGCCGAGGCGGAGTTCCTCACTGCCGAACTCGCCGCCTTCGGAGTCCACTGCGACCGGGCGTACGTCGAACTCATGTCCGCCTACCGTCAGTTGATGATCCCGGTCGAGGATCCGGAGCTGGGGCTCGCGCTCTCCCGGGACTGCCTGGTCCCGCTGGTCGTCGACGACGCCTGCGGCCGGGACGGGGCCGACGCCCACCGGGCGCTGGGCGCCGCGATGCTGCGGGGCGGCGGCCAGGTCCGGCACAGCCGGGCCGCCCTGGACAGCGCCCTGCACCCGCTGTCGGTCTACACCGAGCACTCCTTCAACGAGCTGGCCCGGTTCTGCTCGGCCGAACTCCTCAGTCTGCACAAGGAGTTCTACTACCAGTCGTTCATCGGGGTGGTGCTCGAGACCGGCTTCACCCCCGACGTCTCGGACGGCATCGACACCGAGTACACCCGGCAGCGGTCCGGGTTCTGCGAGTTCTACGCCACCGTGGCGGCGGTGGCCTACGACTGCCTCGACTTCGTGCCCAACCTCCGGTACTGGGGTGCCACCCTGAGGTTCTGGGTCGACTACCTCAACCTGATCAACGACCTGATGTCCTGCTACAAGGAGGTGCTGAACGGCGAGTTCAGCTCGAACAGCATCCACCGCCGGGCCGTCCAGGGCGGTTTGAGCCGACTGGACGCGTACGCGTACACCTTCGACCGGGCCCGGACCGCCCACCACCGGATCCTCGCCGCCGCCGACCCGCGACAGCGCCCGCACGTGCTGCGCTACCTCCAGGGGTACGTCCACTGGCACGCCACCTCCGAGCGCTACCGCTGGGCCGAGTTCACCGCGCTGGCGTAGGCCGGCTCAGAGCACGGCGACACCCAGGGTGACCGAGACCAGCAGCATCAGCAGGCCCACCGCCGCGAAGGCGTACTCCAGCCGGCGCCGCTCCCGGCCCTCGACCACGACCTGCCGGGGATCGGCCGGGTCGTAGCGGACCGGGACGTAGCCGCCGTCGGGCAGCGGGTGGCGGGCGGTGGAGGGCACGGGGGAGAACACCTCGACCACCCGGCCGTCCTCGGTCTCGAACTGGAGCAGTGGACGCGGCGGCAGCGACCGGTCCTCCGGCGCCGGGACGCGGGCCCGCACCAGCGCCCGGACCGGCACCCCGACCCGCCGCAGCCGCCGCAGGTCGCGCAGCCCGACCACCCCGGCGAGGTAGGCGACCACGCCGCCCAGCGCACCGAACACCACCACGGCGAACCCCGCCGTTCCGCCCACCGCACGCCTCCCAGCCCGCCGACCGCACCCCGGAGGGCACTCACGAAATCGGGGAACCCCCCTGCTCCCAGTATCGGGTACGCACCCGGGTCGGGCCCGGTCCGGCGGCACAGCCGGGTCGGCCTGGTCGGCCGGCACCCCGGGATCCACCTCCCGCCCCGCCAGGCGGCCGTCCGGGGCCCGCCCGCGCCCCGGACGCCCATGCACGAGTGCACCGGGCAAGAGGGGCTCCGCGCACCGCCGGCGCGGGTCGCTGGAGGTTTGTTCACGACATGCCGTGACTGGGTGTGGCCCTCCGCCCTACGCTGGCGGCATGGCTCTTGACCCCGCCCTGTCCGTGGGCAGCCGGATCCAGCACTACCGGGAACGCGCCGGGAAGTCCCGGCCGGTTCTGGCGGCGCTGCTCGGCCGCTCGCCATCGTGGCTGAAGCAGATCGAGAACGGCTCGCTGCTGCCCCCTCGCCTGCCGATGCTGATGCGGATCGCCCAACACCTCGGGATCGATGACCTCTCGCTCCTGACCGGGGACGTCAGCATGCCCCGTGCGCTGTACTCCGAGATAGAGCACCCGGCGCTGGCGTCGGTCCGCCGGGCAGTCGACGGTGCGCCGCTCGGAGCTGCCGGGGGGCCGCCGCCCAGACTGGACCACATCGCTGTTCAGCTGGAGAACGCCTGGCGGACGCGGATGTCCCGGGGCGACCACCGTACGGCGCTGGCGGAGGTGCTGCCGCCGCTCGTTTCGGCGGCGTCCGTCGCGGCGTCGCATCCGGACTGCGGGGACCGACGTCGCGCTGAGGTCATGTACGCCGGCGCCTTGAACTTGACGCAGATGTACGCGGCGTTCCAGGGGGACGGAAACCTGGTCTGGCGAGTGGCGGAACGCGCACTCGCCACGGCCCGTGCGTCCGGCGACGCCGCGGCCATCAGCCAGGCGTGCTGGTTCCTCGTGGAGGCCTTCCGGAAGTCGGGCCAGTGGGAGAGCGCACAGAGCCTGACGGAGGAGGCACTCCGGCTGCTCGACCCGGTGCGGACCGAAAGCCCCGAACTCGCGTGCGCATGGGCGGATATGGCGTATCACGCTGCTATCACCCACGCCGTCGCCGGTGAATCGGGAGACGCGTGGAGGTGGATCGATCGTGCGTCCGCCGTCTCGAACGCGCTCCCGGCTGCTCACTGGCGTCCGTCAACCTCGGGATCACGTCAGGCAGTTGCGATGCACTCGGTCACCGTGGCAGTTGAGCTGCGACAGGTCGGCACCGCCCTCCGGTGGGCGCGAAGGCTGCCGGAGGCCGAGGTCGTGGCGGTCCCGCGACGAGGGCGGCACCTCATCGAGGTCGCTCGTGCGCACTCCATGAAGGGTGAACACGGCAAGGCCGCCGAACTCCTGACGACGGCCGTGTCGGTGGCGCCCGAGACCGCCCGCTGGAACGAGGAGACCCGAGCCATGGTCCGCGGCCTGATGACCGGCTCGCCGGCCCATCAGCCGGCCGGGCGCCGCCTGGCGGACGCCATCGGGATCGCTGCCTGAAATCAGGGGGCAGAGACTCTGCCCCGTCCCGCTGTGCAGGGCCCGTAACGTCTGGTGACGAAACGGGCCCTGACCGTTAGGGAGCGAGTGATGGCCGTACAGCAACCGTCCGGAGCGACGAGCACGCCGCCGGACCACCCGGAGGCGTCCGCGGCGCCGATCGCGCCTGCGGGCCTGGAACAGCCCGTGGCCGGGTACGCGGAGACCCGCCAAGACCTTGCCCGCCGGGTTCCGCCCGCACCCTCCCAACCCGTAGCCCGCTGCCCCAGCTGCGAGTGGTTGGACGCTCTGGCGGTGCACGCGTTCTCCGACCCCGAAGGATGCGACCGCTCTTCCCTGACGGATGTCCGGGTGTTGAGGCGCCGTCACCTGGACTCGGGGGAGTGCCTGGCGGTGTCGGAGGGTGCGTGACCTGAGGAACCGTGCCAGCCGTGGTCCGAGGCCGTCCTCCTGGCGTCAGCTCTGGTTCCACCGGGTCCGACACCCCGTGATCACGCTTCAGATGTTCTGGGGCCTGTACCTCCAGTTCCTCCGGCCCGTGACGCTGTTCAGCCCCACGCGGCGACAGATCGTCCGCGACGAGCGCGCCCGGATGCCCACCCATCTGGGACTTCGCGAGGAACTCGACCGGCGCCGGCTGGGGCTTCCGTCCGCCGCGGGCCGGGTCGTGGCACGCGTGACGGGCCACGCCTGGGAGCCGCGTGAAGTCCACGTGCGGATGGTCCCGGCGATCGGGTGCACGGTGGAGATCCGGGGTGCGCTGCACAACCCGTTCGTGACCGAGGAGGACCTGGACGCGCACTTCGAGCGGGTCGTCGAGGACGCTGTCCGCCTGGAACTGTTCATCCCCGACGACGTACCGCTGGTCATCCTGGTCACGGAGCCCGGCGGAACGGCCCACCGGATCGAGTGCCCGCCGATGCCCATGTAGCACTCACAGGAGTGCGGCCGCGCCGAGGACCTGATGCTCCCCCCGGTTCCCCGGGCAGGCGCGGGGGAGTGGGCAGCGCAGACGGGAGCGGCGATCCTTGGTCAGACGTCCCCGAGCGGGATGTTCGGGTCGGCCAGACGGTCGGTGCTCACCGTCCTCTTCGAGACGATGAGTTCCCGGATCGGGTCGACGACGTCCCAGACGTTGACGTTCATCCCGGCGAGGACCCGGTCCTCCTTCAGCCAGAGGGCGATGAACTCGCGGCCGGCCACGTCGCCCCGGAACACCACCCGGTCGTAGCCGTCGGGCTCGGTGTGGCCGACGTACTCCAGGCCGACGTCGTACTGGTCCGAGAAGAAGTACGGGACCCGGTCGTAGACGGCGTCCGGTTGTCCGAGCAGGGCGCGGGCGGCGGTCTGCGGCTGGTTGAGGGCGTTGGCCCAGTGCTCGACCCGGAGGTGGGTGCCGAAGAGCGGGTGGAAGGCGTTGGCGACGTCGCCGGCGGCGTAGACGTCCGGGTCGGAGGTGCGCAGGTGCTGGTCGGTCTTCACGCCGTTGTCGACCTCCAGTCCGGCGGCCTCGGCCAGGGCGGTGGCCGGGGAGATGCCGATGCCGACCACCACCGCGTCGGCCGGCACCTCGCTGCCGTCGCCGAGCCGCACCCCGGTCACCGTGCCGTCGGCGCCGGTGAGTTCGGCGACCCGGGCGCCGAAGCGCAGGTCCACGCCGTGGTCGCGGTGCAGGTCGGCGAAGACCTGGGCGACCTCCCGGCCGAGCACCCGCAGCAGCGGCAGCTCCAGCGACTCCAGCACCGTCACCTCGGCGCCCGCCGTCCGGGCCGCGGCCGCCACCTCCAGGCCGATCCAGCCAGCGCCGACCACCGCGATCCGGGCGCCCGGGCGCAGCGCGGCCCGGATCCGGTCGCTGTCCTCGACCCGGCGCAGGTAGAGCACGCCGTCCTGGTCCGCGCCGGGCACCGGCAGCCGGCGCGGCACCGATCCGGTGGTCAACAGCAGCTTGTGGTACGCCACTTCGCCGTCGTCGGCGAGGGTCACGGTGTGCCGGGCCGGATCGATCGCGGTCACCGCCGTGCCCAGCCGCAGCGTGACGTCCTGCTCGGCGTACCACTGCGGCGGGTGGACGTAGATCTTCTCGCGGGCCTCCTTGCCGAGCAGGTAGCCCTTGGACAGCGGGGGCCGTTCGTACGGCCGCTCGTGCTCCTCGCCGATCAGCACGATGCCGCCCCGGTACCCGGCGCCGCGCAGCGCTTCGGCCGCCTTGGCACCGCCCAGGGAAGCCCCCACGATCACGATCGGGTGTTCGCTGCCCGCCATGCTCAACTCCTTGTCCGCCGGGGAGGATCAGGGCCAGCCTGCCGCCGTCCGGGTGGTGTGTCGAGACCGCGCCGGGCGCGCCGCACCCCGCTCGCCCGTTCGGGTGAACGGCACGGTCCGCCCGGTGCTCACCCGGTCATCGCGTCCCTGACCAGCGCGGTGTCGGCGAACTGCTCGAAGCGGACGATCCGGCCGCCGCGCACCGTGAAGTGGTGGGCGACCCGGACCGCGAGCGGCTTTCCGGTGGCCCGGTGGACGGCCGTGTAGCGGGCCAGCACCACCACGTGCTCGCCCTCCACCACGTAGAGGTCGTCGTGCGTCGTCCAGTTGTCCCACTCGGCGGCGAGCCGCTCCATGACGTTGGCGGTGACGCCCTTCGGGGTGCGGTAGGTGCCGGCCAGCGGGAAGCCGGCCATCTCGGTCCACTCGACGTCCTCGGCGAGGGTGGCGCGCAGCGCGGCCAGGTCGCCCCGGGCGGAGGCCAGGTACTGGCGGCGCACCACGTCGGCGGGGGAGGCCGACTCGGCGAAGGCGGCGACGTCCCGGGGGATCTCGATCATCGGGCGCTCACCCCCACACCAGCTCGCCCATGGCGACCTTGGTGCCGAGGTCCACCGCGATCCGCAGCCCCAGCTCGGGGAAGCGCCGCTCCAGCGCCTCCTTGGCGGCCTCCGCGTTCGCGGCCCGGCCCAACTCGGTCTCGAAGGCCCGCAGGTAGGCGCGGGTGTGGTCGATCGCGTTCAGGTCGGTGGGCGCCCCGGCGACCCGGTGGCCGGCCGCCACCCAGGTCGGGTGGAGGGCCTCCATGCCGTCCAACAGGTCGATCCAGGCCTCCCGTTGGGCGGCACTGGGCGTGTCGGCGGTCCACACGTGCAGGCCCTCGAAGAGCAGCACCCCGCCGAGCACCGCGCGGTGGTGGTGCTGCCACAGGTAGTGCCGGTCGGGCAGGTGGAAGTCGGCGCCGCGCAGCTCGAACCGGTGGCCCTCGAAGACGATCTCGTCCCCGGACAGCACCTCGGGCCGGACCAGCCGGGTGGGCAGCTCGGGGCCCAGGTGCTCCCAGGCGCGCAGCTTGGCCTCGTACGTCTCCTGGATGTGCGCGACGGTCGAGGCGGTGGCCAGGAAGCGTGCCTCCGGGAAGGCGTCCTGGATCTCCTGGGCGCCGAAGTAGAAGTCCGGGTCGCCGTGGCTGACGAAGACGGTGGTCAGCCGCTTGCCGCTGGCCCGGACCCGCTCGACCAGCCGTTGCCCGTCGGAGCGGGTGAACCCGGCGTCCACCAGCAGGGCGTCCCGCGGTCCGGTGACCAGGACGGCGGTCTTGTTGAGCGAGCTGTCGGGGGCGTCGATGATCTCGAAGTCGAGAGCGCTCATGCTTCGGAGTCCTTCCTCGGGGCCGGGCACGCCTCGTCGTCAGCATCCGTGCTGGGCCGGGCGGCCGCATCCTGAGCGACCACGGCCCGGCCGCGAGCGTCCGGCGGCCCGCCCCGGAGCGCCCGGTGGGCCGGCCGGGGCACCGGGTGCCGCCGACCGGGTGCAGTCCGCCCGGTGCCCGGAGGACACCGCGTGCGCGTCGTGGCCGCTCCGGTCGCCGCCCTCAGAAGACTTCCAGGGCCCCATCGTGTTCACGTCATGAAAGGACCGAGGTGAAACCCGGACCGAGACGGACGGCAGCAGCCGTCCCCTGGAGACGCCGAATGGGCAGGGCGATGAGTTCCGCCCTCGCCCTGTCGCTCGTCCCCTTCGCCATGTCATTCGTCGCCGCGACACCGGCCGCGGCCGCCGGGCTCCCGGGCGGGCTCGGGCCCTGCCTGGGCGCGGACTGCCCGGCGACGTTCCCGCCGGTCAACAACGGCCCGTTCACCGGCCGCGACGCCGGAGTCAACATCTTCGTCGGGGGTGACTTCAGCGTCGGCGGCTCGGCCGCCGAGGCCGAGGGGCACGTGGTGACCCTCGGCAACTTCTCGCAGAACAAGGCCGCCGGCGTCAGCTCCGTCTACAACATCGGCATCGTCGGCGTCGGCTCGCGCGTCCCCCCGCCGGACGGCGCCGACTTCCTCACCGCCGGGGGCAACGTCACCGTCGCCCCCGGCCAGCGGCTGCTGGCGGAAGGCGGCGTCGTCCGCTACGCGGGCACGGCCTCCGGCACCATCACCGGCACACAGGTCCAGGACGCCCAGGCGGTGGCCGCCTACGCGCCGCTGCGCGGGCAGCTGCAGACCGCCAGCACCTGCTACGCCGGGGTCGGCACTCCCCGCCCGGCCACCGGGACCGCCGTCAACCAGGGCTACCAGACCCTGTTCACCGGCGACGGCACCTCCGCGCTCCAGGTCTTCAACGTCGACTTCGACATCGCCGGCAACGGCGGCGGCGCCCAGGGCGTGGCCTTCGCCGGCATCCCCGCGAACGCCACGGTGCTGGTCAACATGGTCGGCGGCGCCCGCACCATCAACACCTACAGCGGCAGCCTGGACGACAGCGACCCGTGGAACCAGCTGCGCCCCCGGCTGCTGTGGAACTTCCCGACCGCGACGACCGTCACCCTCACCGGCTCCGGGCAGTTCCAGGGCAGCGTGCTGGTCGGCAACCCGGCGAGCACCAGCACGATGAACCTGCCCGGCCTGAACGGACGGTTCTTCACCACCGGCTCGCTGCTGCACAACTCCGGCGGCGGCATGACCGGCACCGAGTTCCACTCCTACCCCTTCAACGGCGACCTGCCCGACTGCGGCAACCCGCCGGCCCCGACCGCCTCGACGAGCGTGACCAAGGTCGACTCGGCCAACGGTCAGCCGTTGGCGGGCGCGGTGTTCCAGCTGTGGCGGGAGACCAACGGGGTGCCCGGCCTGCAGACCACCGGCACCACCCCGGACACCAAGGTCGGCGCCCCCTGCACCACCGGCGCGGACGGCCTCTGCACGGTGGGCGACCTGCCGCTGGGGACGTACTACTGGCAGGAGACGGCCGCCCCGCCCGGCTACGACCTGCCGGCCCAGCCGGTGACGACGGTGGTGCTGGACACCAACGGGCAGACCGTGCCGGTGACCGTCGCCGACACCAGGAGCCCGGTGGTCGAGACCGCGTCGACCGCCGTGAAGAAGATCGACTCGGCCACCTCGGAGCCGTTGGCCGGTGCGGTGTTCCAGCTGTGGCACGAGACCAACGGGGTGCCCGGCCTGCAGACCACCGGGGCCAACCCGGACACTGCCGTCGGCCCGCCCTGCACCACGCCCGCCTCGGGCGTCTGCAGCGCGAGCGACCTGCCGCTGGGGACGTACTACTGGCAGGAGACCGCGGCGCCCGCCGGGTACGACCTGCCGGCGCTCAACGTGACCGAGGTCGTGCTGGACACCAACGGGCAGACCGTCGCGGTGACCGTCGCCGACACCAGGACGGCGGCCCCGACGGCCTCGACCAGCGTGACCAAGGTGGACTCGGGGACGGGTCAGCCGTTGGCGGGTGCGGTGTTCCAGCTGTGGCGGGAGACCAACGGGGTGCCCGGCCTGCAGACCACCGGTGCCAACCCGGACACCGCCGTCGGGTCGCCCTGCACCACCGGCGCGGACGGTGTCTGCGCGGCGCAGGGCCTGCCGCTCGGCACGTACTACTGGCAGGAGGTCTCCGCGCCCGACGGCTACGAGCTGCCCGACCTGAACGTGACCACCGTGGTCCTGGACAGCAACGGGCAGAACGTACCGGTCACCGTGCAGGACACCCAGACCGTCGCGCCGACCGGTTCGACGTCGGTGACGAAGGTGGACTCGGCGACGGGTCAGCCGTTGGCGGGTGCGGTGTTCCAGCTGTGGCACGAGACCAACGGGGTGCCGGGTCTGCAGACCGGCGGTCCCAACCCGGACACGGCCGTCGGGTCGCCCTGCACCACGCCGGCCTCGGGCGTCTGCTCGGCCGACGGCCTGCCGTTGGGGACGTACTACTGGCAGGAGACGGCGGCTCCGGCCGGGTACGACCTGCCGGCGCAGCCGGTGACGACGGTGGTGCTGGACACCAACGGGCAGAACGTGCCGGTGACGGTCCAGGACGCCAAGTCGGTGGTGCCGACCGGTTCGACGTCGGTGACGAAGGTGGACTCGGCGACGGGTCAGCCGTTGGCGGGTGCGGTGTTCCAGCTGTGGCACGAGACCAACGGGGTGCCGGGTCTGCAGACCGGCGGTCCCAACCCGGACACGGCCGTCGGCACGCCCTGCACGACCGCTGACACCGGGGTCTGCTCGGCCGACGGCCTGCCGTTGGGGACGTACTACTGGCAGGAGACGGCGGCTCCGGCCGGGTACGACCTGCCGGCGCAGCCGGTGACGAC
>NZ_JBFBGS010000012.1:162338-166476 GCF_040684795.1 Kitasatospora sp. NPDC089797
GGGTCTGCTCGGCCGACGGCCTGCCGTTGGGGACGTACTACTGGCAGGAGACGGCGGCTCCGGCCGGGTACGACCTGCCGGCGCAGCCGGTGACGACGGTGGTGCTGGACACCAATGGGCAGAACGTGCCGGTGACGGTCCAGGACGCCAAGTCGGTGGTGCCGACCGGTTCGACGTCGGTGACGAAGGTGGATGCCGAGACCGGTCAGCCGTTGGCGGGTGCGGTGTTCCAGCTGTGGCACGAGACCAACGGGGAGCCCGGCCTGCAGACCGGCGGCCCCAACCCGGACACCGCCGTCGGCACGCCCTGCACGACGGGTGCGGACGGGGTCTGCGCGGTGCAGGGCCTGCCGCTGGGCACGTACTACTGGCAGGAGGTCTCCGCGCCCGACGGGTACCAGCTGCCGGAGAACGCGGTGACCACGGTCGAACTGACCCAGGACTGCCCGTGCGTGGAGGTCACGGTCCAGGACACCAAGTGCCCGCCGGATTCGTGGGAGCCGCCCGGCCACGAGTGGGGCACCCAGCTCGACGACCTGCTCAACGGGGCCATCAGCCTCTCGACGGGCGCCGCCCGGCCCTGGCTGCGCCCCTGATCCGACCGCCCCGCGCATGAGCGCCTGACCCGATGACGTGGCCGGAGGAGCCGACAACGGCGCCTCCGGCCACCGGCGTCGGGCCCGGCGGTGATCCGGCGATGCAGTCGCCGCCCCGCTACTCGGCCGGTCCCAGCCGCAGCACCGCGAGCGCCCCGACCGCCGTGGTGACCGCGAGCGTGCCCCAGAGCAGCCCGGGCCCGGCGGCCAGCAGGGCCGTCAGCGCGGCCGGCGACGCCGCCCGGCCCACCCCCATCGACAGCTCCCAGCGCGCCACCGCCCGGCCGAGCAGGTGCGGCGGGGCGGAGGCCGCCACCAGGGCCGTCCCGGAGCCGGTGTAGAGGATCTCGCCCAGCGTGTACAGCACGGACACCACCGCGATGCCCGCCGTCCCCGAACCGCCGCCCAGCGAGCCGGCCACCCAGAAGCCCAGGTAGGACACGCTCAGCGCGGCCCCCGAGACCGCCATCACCGCCCGCCGGGAGCGGTCCGCCAGCCGCAGCACCAGCGCCAGCTGGAGCGCGATCACCAGCACCGTGTTGCCCACGAACACGCCCGAGGACCAGGCCGGCGAGGCGTGCAACCGGAGCACCAGCAGCGCGGGCAGCGCCACCTCCAGCACGTCGAAGCAGAACGCGTACGGCAGGTTGGCCAGGCTCAGCAGGGTGATCCGGCGCAGCGGCTCCCCGCCCGCCCCGGTCGCCCGCGCCTGCTCGACCACCGTCTGCGGCGCCCGGACCCGCAGCGACCCCACCAGCACCGCGGCCACCAGGCAGGCCGCGCCGGTCACCCCGGCCAGTACCCGGATCGCCCCCGCCCCGCCGGCCACCGCCACC
Source organism: Kitasatospora sp. NPDC089797 (assembly GCF_040684795.1). Taxonomy (NCBI): domain Bacteria; kingdom Bacillati; phylum Actinomycetota; class Actinomycetes; order Kitasatosporales; family Streptomycetaceae; genus Kitasatospora; species Kitasatospora sp. NPDC089797. Next base: position 163,771 of record NZ_JBFBGS010000012.1, read on the forward strand.
GTCGCCAGCAGCGCCCCCGCGCCCAGGCCCGCGTTGCGCAGCGACCGCCCGGCGGCGAGCGCGGCGTCCCGCAGCCGGCCCTCGGTCAGGGTGCTCACCACCGCGGTGTGGGTGGTCGGCCAGGACTGGCTGCCGATGCCGAACAGCACCGCCGCCGCGGTGAACAGCGGCAGCCCGTCGGCCGCGAGCAGGATGAGCGCGCCCGCCGCCCGCAGCACCAGGGTCACGGCGGCGGGCAGGGTGCGGGCCCCGCTGTCGATCCAGCGGCCGGTGAGCGGCACCACCACCAGGCCGGCGACCATCCCGGCGGACAGGGCCAGGCCGACCGCCCCGGCCGGCAGGTGCAGCACCCCGATGCCGTACAGCAGCAGGAACGGGCGCAGCATGCCGCCGCCCACCGCGTCCACGGCCAGCGCCGCCGCGTACCGGGGGCCGCCGGCCGCGATGAGCAGGCCCAGCAGGGCGGAGGGGCCGCCGCGGCCGGTGCCGGCCGGCGGCGCGGGCGGCCGGCCGGCGCGGGTGGCGGCGGGGTCGTGGACGGACTTCTCCTGGAGCAGGCTCATGGCCGGTACCGTCCGCCCCGGCGGGGGCGGGTGTCCCGTCGATTGACGGTTCGGGTCAATCGACGGCGGGCGGCCACGAACGGGGTGCGAGGATCCTCCTCGTGAGTGTGACCATCGACATCACCGGCCTCCCCGAGGGGCGCCTGCTCTTCGCGCCCTCCCCGCTCGCCGAGCTGAACGCCATGCTGCACGTGCTCTCCGAGCCCGCGCACCACCCGGCGTTGCAGGGCTGGGCCGGCTGCACCACCACCGGCATCCCGCCCGAGCTGGCCGAGCGGCTGCTGGAGGCCGACTTCCTCTGGCGCTCCTCGCGCGCCGACTTCCTGGTGCCCGGCCTGCCGGGCGCCACCCTGGTCGACGAGCTGGACGCGGTCGACCGGATCGACGACGAGCTGTACGTCACCGCCGCGCTGATCACGACCTGCGGCTCCGGTCGGTTCGACCGCCGGACGGCCTCCCCGCTCACCGATCCCGCCGCCAACGAGCGCGCCCGCGAACTCGCGCTGGCCCGCGGCCCCCGGCAGGCCGCCTTCGCGGACCGGCTGCTGGCCGACCCGCCCGCGGTCCGGGCCCTGGTGCGCCGGATGCTGGAGGACTGCCAGTCGGCCTTCTTCGCCGACGCCTGGCAGCGGGTGCTGCCCGGCCTCGCCGCCGACTCCCGGCACAAGGCGGACCTGCTGGCCCGGCGGGGCCCGGCCGAGGCGGTGGGCGCGCTCTCGCCCTCCGTCAGCCTGGACGAGAGCGGCGGACGGCGGCGGATCGTCATCGACAAGCTCCAGGACAGCACCACCAGCGGCACCGACGGCGGGGGCGTCACCTTCATCCCGACCGCCTTCGGCCGCCCCCACCTGCTGGCCGTGCACGCCCCGGGCTGGCGGCCGGTCCTCCAGTACCCCGTCGCCGAGGCCGGCCTGCCCGAGCCCGTCTCGCTCGCCCTGGTCCAGCAGCGGCTGGAGGCGCTGGCCCACCCGATCCGGCTGCGGCTGGCCCGCACCATCGCCCGCGGCCCGCACACCACCGGTGAACTGGCCGCCTCCTGGCAGCTCAGCGCCCCCGAGGTGTCCCGCCACCTGGCGGTGCTGCGCAAGGCCGGCCTGCTGATCACCGAACGGCGCGGGCGGTACATGCTCTACCAGCTGGACCTGTCCGGCAGCGCCCGGCTGGGTGCGGACCTGCTGGAGGCGGTGCTGCGATGACCGGCCGCACCGGGAACAGTGATCGTCCGGAGCACGTTCGTCCGGTCATGACCGACGACGCTGCCGAGACCCCAGAGATCCTCCGCTACGCCGCCTTCGCGGTCCGCCCCGAGGGCGGCAACCCGGCGGGCGTGGTGCTCGACGCCACCGGGCTGACCGACGAGCGGATGCTCGCGATCGCCGCCGGGATCGGGTACTCCGAGACCGCCTTCCTGGCCCCCGGCAGTGCCCGGGGCGCCCACCGCGTACGGTACTTCAGCCCGCTCACCGAGGTGCCGTTCTGCGGGCACGCGACGGTGGCCGCCGCCGTCGCGCTGGCCGACCGGACCGGCCCCGGGCGGTACCTGTTCGAGACGGCCGCCGGGGACGTCCCGGTCGAGGTCGAGCGCGGTGCCGACGGCCTGCGGGCGACGCTGACCAGCGTCGAGCCGAAGGTCGAGGAGGTGCCGGAAGCGGACGTCGAGGAGGCGCTCGCCCTGCTCGGCTGGGCGGCCGCCGACCTGGACCCGGCGCTGCCGCCGCGGATCGGCTACGCGGGCGCCCGGCACCTGGTGCTGGCCGCCGCCACCCGCTCCCGGCTGGCCCGGCTGGACTACGACTTCGACGGCCTGGCGGCCTTCATGACCGCCCGTGACCTGGTCACCCTCCAACTGGTCTGGCGGGAGGCGGCCGAGGTCTTCCACGTCCGCGACCCGTTCCCGGTCGGCGGCGTGGTCGAGGACCCGGCCACCGGCGCGGCCGCGGCCGCCTTCGGCGCCTACCTGCGCGAGCTGGGCGCGGTGACCGCCCCGGCGGTGCTGACGCTGCACCAGGGCGAGGACCTCGGCCGCCCGGGCGTGCTGCGGGTCGAACTGCGCACGGAGTCCACCCGGGTCCGGGTCTCCGGCACGGCGGTGGCGATCCCGTAGGCCGCGAGGGGGCGCCGGCCGGGCGCCCCCTTGCGGCCC
>NZ_JBFBGS010000012.1:166486-182485 GCF_040684795.1 Kitasatospora sp. NPDC089797
CGGGGTGGGGGGCGCGCCCCCCCCGCCCCCCCCCCCGCGGGGGGGGGGCCGCGGGCGGGGGGGGGGGGCCGCCGGGGGGGGGGGGGGGGCCCCGGGGGGGCCCCCCCCCCCCCGGCCCCGGGTCAGGTCAGGAGCGGGCGGCGATCAGGGCGGCCAGGCCGTCCAGGCCGCGGTCCAGGGTCGCCGGGTCGACCTGGCTGACGGAGAGCCGCAGTTGGCGCTCCCCGCCCGCGCCCGGGTAGAAGTGGCACATCGGCGTCCAGATCACGCCGTACTCCGAGGCGGACAGCTCCAGCAGCGCGTCGTCCACCACGCACGGCACGGTCAGCACCAGGAAGAACCCGCCGCGCGGCGCGTTCCAGCTCACCCCGCCGCCGGGCGGGAACCGCCGGGCCAGGCCGTCCAGCACCAGGGCGAGGTTGCGCCGGTAGAGCGCGGCGACCCCGGCGTTGGCGGCCCGCAGGCTGTAGCCGTGCTCCAGCAGCGCCCCGCCGATCACGGCCTGGGCGATCGGCGAGGTGTTCACCGTGGTCATGCTCTTGATCATGCCGAGCAGGTCGGCCAGCAGCGCGGTGCCGCCCGCGCCGTCCGCCACCAGCTGGTCCGCCACCACGTACCCGACCCGGGCGCCGGGGAGCGCGGTCTTGGCGAAGGAGCCGAGGTGGATCACCCGCCGCCCGGTGTCCAGGGCCTTGAGCGGGGGCAGCCGCTCCTCGCCCGCGAAGACGCAGTACGGGTTGTCCTCCAGGACCAGGAAGTCCTCCTCGGCCGCCAGCGCCACCAGCTCCCGGCGCAGGGCCAGCGGCAGGCTGGCGCCGCTCGGGTTGGCCACGTCCGGCACCAGGTAGAGCGCGCGCGGTCGCAGCCCCTCGGCCCGGGCGGCGGCCAGCTGCCGGCGCAGGTCGGCGAGGTCCAGCCCGTCCGGGCCGTCCGCCACCGGGCGCACCGGGAGGTCCGCCAGCAGGGCTGCGCCGGTCAGCCCGACGTAGGTCGGGGAGACGGCCAGCACCACGTCCTCCGGGCCGCGCCGCAGCGCCCGCAGCACCAGGAACATCGCCTCCTGGCAGCCGACCGTCACCACGACCGACTCGGCGGGCACCTCGATGCCCTCGTCGGTGGCCAGGTGGGCGGCGATCAGCTCGTGGATGATGCCCTTGGTGCGGCCGTACTGGAGCACCTGGCGGCGGGCCGCCTCCTCGGTCAGGCCGCACTCGGTGCGCAGGTGCCCGACGTAGCGGTCCAGGTGGCGGTGGACGTCCGCCAGGTCGAAGAACTGCTCGGCCGGGCGGCCGGCCGCGAAGGAGACCGCCCGCGGGTAGCGGATGGAGATCTCGTTGAGCAGGTTCATCGAGGTCATCGCCGGGTCGGCGAGCGAGGGGTGCAGGTCGGTCAGCCGCAGGTCGTGCGGCGGGGCGGTGACGGTCACGGGGCGCTCCAGGCGGGGCAGGGCAGGGGGGTGGTGCGCAGTTCGGCGGCGGCGGCCGGGTCGGCGCAGCCGGCCAGGCCGAGGGCGTCGCGCAGCTCGGCGGCGAGCAGGTCCAGCACACGGGTGCAGCCCGGTTCGCCGTCCGCGGCCAGGCCCCAGATCAGCGGGCGGCCGAGCAGCACCCCGGAGGCCCCGAGGGCCAGTGCGGCGAGCACGTCGGAGCCGCCGCGCACCCCGCTGTCCAGCAGCACCTGGCAGTCCCGCCCGGCCAGCGCCTCGGCGACGGCCGGCAGCGCCGTCAACGACGGTACGGCCCGGTCGAGTTGGCGCCCACCGTGGTTGGAGACCACCACGGCGGCGGCGCCCAGCGCGGCGGCCCGCAGCGCGTCCGCCGGGTCGAGCACCCCCTTGACCACCAACGGCAGCGCGGTCCGCTCGCGCAGCCAGTCGAGGTCCGCCCAGGTGACGGCGGGGGAGAGCAGTTCGGCGGTGTGCGCGGCCACCGCCGACCCCGCGGCGGTGGCCCGGTGCGCCCGTCCGACGGCGCCGCCCTCCAGCAGCACCGCGCGGACGTGCTCGGGCAGGGCGAAGGAGTTGCGGGCGTCGCGCAGCCGGCGGCCCATGTACGGCACGTCGGCGGTGACCATCAGGCACTCGCTGCCGGCCGCCTCGGCCGCCGCGACCAGGTCGAGCAGCCGGCCCCGGTCGCGCAGCCAGTACAGCTGGAACCAGAGCGTCGCGCCGGTCGCCGCCAGCTCCTCGAAGCCGACGCTGCTGAGCGTGCCGACGGTGAACGGCACCCCGGCGGCCGCCGCCGCCCGGGCCGAGGCGAGCTCGCCCTCGGGGTGGAACAGCCGGTGGTAGGCGATCGGCGCCACCGCGACCGGCAGGGCCGCCCGGCTGCGCACCAGCGTGGTGGCGGTGGTGCGGGCGGAGACGTCGGTCAGCACCCGGGGCACCACGGCCGTACGGTCGAAGACCGCCCGGTTGGCGGCCAGGGTGTGCTCCTGCTCGGCGCCTCCGGCCAGCCAGTCCCAGACCTCGGGGGACAGGGCGGCCCGGGCGGCCCCTTCGTACCCGGCGACCGACAAAGGGAGTTGACGGTCCGTCAGCGGCGGCGCGCTCATCTGGCCGCTTCGCTGGCGTTGCGCTGGAGCTCGACGGCCTCGTAGAGGGCACGGATGTTGTTGCTGCCGAAGTTGCGGGCCCGGATGCGCTCGATCACCTCGAAGAAGAAGGTGCCGCGCGGGTGCTGGGAGCGGGTGAAGATCTGGAACAGCTGGCCGTCGTGGTCCTGGTCGACCAGCAGGTTCAGCTCCCGCAGTTCGTCCAGGCTGTGCCGCAGCGGGGTGAGCCGGGCGGGCAGGGCGTCGAAGTAGGCGCCCGGGGTGCGCAGGAACGGCACGCCGCGGGCGGCCATGGTGGAGACGGAGTGCACGGCGTCCTCCGAGGCGAAGGCGACGTGCTGCACCCCGGCGCCGCCGTGGTCGGCCAGGAAGGAGGCGATCTGGCCGCCGGCGTCCGGGGTGAGCGGCTCGATCAGGGTGAGGGTGACGCTGTGGTCGGGGCTCTGCACGACCATCGAGTCCATGCCGAGCGCGCCGACCTCGATCCGCTCCTCGAAGACCATCCGGAAGCCGAAGACCTCGCAGTAGTGCCGGACGGTCGCGCGCAGGTCGCCGGAGGGGACGCAGACCGCGAAGTGGTCGACGGAGCGCAGGCCGACGCCCTCGGCGCCGGTCGGTGCCGCGGCGTCGGGCAGGCCGGGGATCCGGTCGGAGGGGACGTCCGGGCCGCGCTCGATCAGGGTGTGCACCACGTCGCCGAAGGCGCCCACCACGGCGGTCACGCAGCCGTCGGCGGCCTGCGGCGGGCGCAGGCCCTCGGCGCCGCGCCCGGTCAGCGCCCGGTAGGCGGCGGTGGCGTCCGGCACCCGCAGGGCCAGGGCGGCCACGCCGTCGTCGTGCCGGGCCAGGTAGTCGGTGGCCGGGTGGCCGGCGGCCAGCGGCTGGGTGAGCAGCAGCCGGACGGCGGCCTGGCCGAGCAGGGCCGAGGCGCAGCGCTCGGCGGCCTCCCCGCGCTCGGTGGGCGGGACGAGCAGGTCGAAGCCGTACTCCGTGGTCAGCCGGGCGACGTCGGCGGCGAGGTCGGTCACGTAGAACTCGACGTGGTCCAGCGCGAGCGGGGACGGCGCGGTGGTCTCGGTCTCGGTCTCGGGAGCGGAACGGTCGGGCATCTGGGGGGCTCTCTCGTGAGGAGTGCACGGAGGCCCACCCCGGCGGCGGTGCGGTGAGGCAGGGCCGCCGCCGGGGGGGGCCCGGGGGCGTGGTGCGCGGTCCGCCGACCGTCGGTCGACGGCCGGCGGGCGCGGTGGAGCGGTGGAGGGGTCGGGGTCGCCCTAGGAACGGCGGGCGGGCTCGGCGGGCTCGGCCGCTTCGGCGGCCGGTCCCGGCACCGGTTCGGCGGCCGCCTCCCCGGCCGGTTCGGCGGCGGGCCGGTCGGTGGACCCGGCCGGCTCCTCCTCGTCCCCGCCCTCCTCCTCGTCGTCGTCGAGGCGGGCGTCGGGCTTGCCGAGCAGGAAGAAGGCGGAGAGCAGCGCGCCCACCACCATGGCGACGAGCACCGTCCGGAAGTCCAGCGCGGCGACCAGGCCGGCACCGACGCCGATGGCGATCGCCTGCGGTGCGGTGAGCGAGAGGTTGACGGCCGCCTGGGTGCGGCCCATCAGCTGCGGCGGGGTGAGCGCCTGGGCGGCGGTGGCCAGGCCGACCACGCCGGCCGGCATGCCGGCCCCGGCGATCACCAGGCCGACCGACACCACCCAGACCGAGGGCACCAGCAGCAGGATCGAGCCGATCCCGAAGACCGCCGAGCCGAGCATGACGGTCTTCCGGGGGCCGAGCTTGCCGATCAGCACGCCGCCCAGCACCGAGCCGCCCAGCGCGCCGACCGCCTCCACCGTCTCCAGCACGCCGAGGAACTCCGGCGAGCGGTGCAGCCCGTGCTGGATGAGCGCGAACAGCACCGGCTGGAGGAAGCTCAGCACGGCCGCGGTCAGGGTGGTCGCGATCAGCAGCGGCAGCAGCGAGGCGGTGCCGCGCAGGTGCCGGAAGCCCGCCAGCACCTCGCTGCGCCAGTGCCGGCCGGAGGGCTCCGGCTTGGACTCGGGCACCCGCAGCGCCAGGAAGGCCAGCGCCGCCGCGAGCAGGATGCCGATGTCGACCAGGGCGACGGCCCGGCCGCCGAGCCACCCGTACAGGCCGGAGCCGAGCAGCGGGGCGACGAGCGTGGTGCCAGCGCGCAGGGTCTGGGTGAACCCGACGGCCGCGCCGAAGTCCTGACGCTCCGTCAGGATGGTGCGCAGCATGGCGCTCTGGGCCGGGGTCAGGACGGCTCCGGCCAGGCCGTAGAGCACCGCCGTGCCGTAGATGATCCACAGGTGGCCGCGGCCGTCGACCAGCAGCAGCGGCGAAACCGCCAGCGCCAGCACGAGGTTGACCGTCACCAGCAGCGGCCGACGGCGGACCCGGTCGGCGACCAGGCCGCCGAGCGGCAGCAGCAGCATCGGGACGGCGTAGCAGAACATCACCAGACCGGCCGCCGAACTGCTCCCCGTCAGCACCTTGGCCCAGATGCCGAGGGCGATGAAGAGGGCGCTGTCCCCGAGGACGGACAGCGTCTGTCCCGCGATGTAGAGCCGGAACTCCGGCCGCGCCAGAAGTGGGTGCATGTCCTGTCCTTCGTTGCTGCGGTGTGGTGGATGGTGCGGGTGGGGCGTGCCCCGGGGCGGCCGGGCCGGTGCCCCGGGGCGTGTCTAGCGGAGCGCGGTGACGGTCCGGTGAGCGCGGGTGAAACCTTCGATCACGGCGTCGTTGGCGTCCTTCTCGCCGACCGCGATCCGGATGCCCCGGCCCGGGTAGAAGCGGACGGCCACCCCCAGCCGCTCCAGCTCCGCGGCGACGGCGCCCTCGTCACCGGGGGCCTCCACCCAGAGGAAGTTGGTCAGGCTCGGCGGCACCGACCGTCCCAGGGCGAGGAGTTCGTCCCGCAGCCGCTCGCGCTCGGCGGTGATCTCGGCGATCCGCCGGTCCACCTCCTCCTGGGCCGTGACGGCGGCCAGCAGGCCGGCCTCCTGGAGCCGGTTCACCGCGTACGGGACCTGGACCTCCCGGACCCGCCGGGCCACCGGCTCCGCCGCGATCGCGTAGCCGATCCGCAGCGCGGCCAGGCCGTGCGACTTGGAGAGGGTGCGCAGCACCACCAGGTTCGGCCACGCGGCGATCCGGTCCGGCACGTCCGGGGCCCGCCAGTCCCGGGCGAAGTCGATGTAGGCCTCGTCCAGCAGGACCAGCGCGGTGGCCGGGACCTGCCGCAGGAAGCCGGTCAGCTCCGCCCAGGAGTAGACCGTGCCGGTCGGGTTGTGCGGGTTGCAGAGCACGATGATCCGGGTGCGGGCGTCCACCTGCCGGGCCATCGCGGCCAGGTCGTGCCGGGCGTCCGGGCCCAGCGGGACGGCCCGGGCCTCGGCGCCGGCGATCCCGCAGAACAGCGGGTACGCGTCGAAGCAGGGGTCCGAGTGCACCACGTTGTCGCCGGCCCGGACGACCGAGTGGAAGAGGTCCAGCGCCACCCCGGCCGAGCCGTGGCCGACCACGACCTGCCCGGCCGGGACGCCCTGCCAGTCGGCGATGATCCCGGCGAAGCGCTCCGGGCGGAAGTCCGGGTAGCGGTTCAGGTCGGCGACCGCGCCGGCCAGGGCGGCCAGCACGGACGGCAGCGGCGGGTACGGGTGCTCGTTCTGGGCCAGCAGGTGTCTGGCCCCGGACGCGGCCGCCATCAGTCGGCCTGGAGGACGTAGAGCCAGGAGTGCGGGGTGGCCAGCGCCTCGACCCGGTCGATCCGCAGACCGGCGTCGGTGAACAACTGCTCGTAGGTCTCCTTGGTGTGCAGCGGCACGCCCATCATCGCGTGCGCCAGCTCGAAGCCGACCGAGAAGACCGGCATCGCGCTCTGCGACTCGCCCGGGCCGCGCAGCATGGTGTCGCCGAGCACGAAGGTGCGGGCCTTCGGGAAGGCCTCGCGCATCCGGGTGAAGATCGACGAGCGGGTGGTCGGGTCGGCCAGCAGGTCGTGCAGCAGGAAGAAGCTCATCACGGTGTCCACCTCGGCCACCTCGGCGGCCTCGGCGTCGTTGTCGATCTGGGTGCCCAGCAGGCCGAGCACGTCGGCCCGGACGGCGGTGACCCGGTCCTGCATCCCGGCGGCGGCGATGTCGGCGCGGGCGATGTCGGTGGCCGGACGGCTGATGTCGATGCCCAGGCCGCGGCTGCCCTCGCGCTGGGAGACCACCCGGCGGACCCGGGCGGAGGTGCCGCTGCCCAGGTCGGCGATGGTGCGGAAGTCGATGCCGGAGAGCACGTCGGTGAGCTGCGCGGCGAACAGCGACTGGTCGCACTGGGCGGAGCCGAGGGCGACCATCGCCTCGTCCCGGAAGACGTCGCCGTTGTAGTGGTGCGAGCCGGTGCTCAGGTGCCCGGCGCGGCCGAACACGTCGTGGTAGCCGCCGACGGCCCAGGTGAAGTAGCCGCGGGCGGCGGCGATCTCGATGCCCGCCTCGGTGGGCAGGTAGCCGGCGCCGTCGGCCTTGAGGTAGCCGTAGTCGGTGGCGGCGCGCAGCACGGCCTCGGTGCGGGCTGTGTCGCCCGACTCGGCGGTGATCGCGGCGGCGGACAGTGCCTCGCCGCGGCCGAACCGCTCCAGCACGCCGATCCGGTCCAGCGCGAAGATCACGTTGGCGGCGATGAAGCCGTTGTAGGCGTCGGTCGACGAGATCGGCGCCGGGGTGACGCCGCGCCAGGTGTCGGGGATGACGGCAGTCTGCATGGTGGTGTCCATTCCTCGTGGTGGGCCGGGTCGCGGCCGCTGGGCGTGGTGGTGCGGGGGTGTCGCGGTGGTGCAGGGGGCAGGCGGGGTTCAGCGGGGGGTCTCGGTGGGGCGCCCCGGCGCCGGCTCGGCCGGCCGGCCGCGCAGCCGGTCGGCGAGCACCGGGCCGATGACCGCGAGCGCCTGCGCGCCGGTCATCGCGCCGTGGGTGCTGGGCACGTCGTGGATCTCCAGCCGGCCGCCCACGTGGGCCCGCCAGCTCTCCGGGTCGGGGGCGTCGGCCGGGCGGTCCTCGGTGGCCACGAAGACCAGCGCGTCGCCGTCGTAGCCCGGCAGCGGGGCGTCGCCGGCCAGCGCGAGGTTGGCCAGGAACACCTCGACCACCCGGGCCACCCCGGCACCGCTCAGCCCGGCCAGCGGGCCGTCGCCGTGCCGGACCAGCTCCGCGTAGCCCGCCTCGTCGGTGGGCCAGGCGGTGATCTCGCCGGCCTGCTGGCCGAGCGAGGCGAGGATCGCGGCGAGCAGCTCCGGGTCGCGCCCGGAGCCGTCCCCGCCGTACCGGGCGTACTCGTCCAGCTCCGGATAGCCGTCCAGCACGGCCAGCAGGTCGACCTGCTCGCCCTGCTCGCGCAGCAGCGCCGCCATCGCGTGGGCGACCGGGCCGCCGAAGGACCAGCCCAGCAGGGCGTACGGGCCCTCGGGGCGGACCGCCCGCAGCTCGGCCAGGTAGGTCCGGGCCATCTCCGCCAGGCTCGCCGGGTGGCGGGCGAGGTCGGCCAGCCCGGGGGCCTGGAGGCCGTAGACCGGCTGTTCGGCGTCCAGGTGGCGGAGCAGCCCGGTGTACACCCAGCTGATCCCGGCCGCCGGGTGCACGCAGAACAGCGGCGGGCGCGAGCCGCGGGTGCGCAGCGGCAGCAGCACCGGGAAGGCCTCCTCGGCGGCGGCGCCGCCCCGGGCCCCGGCCAGCAGGTCGGCCAGCCCGGCGACGGTCGGGGCCTGGAACAGCGCCCGGACGCCGAGTTCGTCCGCGCCGGTCAGCTCGCGCATCCCGGCGACCAGCCGGCCGGCCAGCAGGGAGTGGCCGCCCAGCTCGAAGAAGTTGTCGTCGATGCCGACCCGCTCCAGGCCGAGCACATCGGCGAACAGCCCGCAGAGCACCTCCTCCAGCGGGGTGCGCGGCCCCCGGCCGCCGCCGGCCCGGCCCGGCTCCGGGGCGGGCAGGGCCCGCTCGTCGAGCTTGCCGTTGGGCGTCAACGGCAGCCGCTCCAGCGGCACCAGGGCGGCGGGCAGCATGTAGTCCGGCAGCTCGGCCGCCAGGTGGGTGCGCAGCGCGTCCAGGTCCAGCAGCCCGGCGGCCGGGGCCGGCACCAGGTAGCCGACCAGGCGCTTCTCGCCCGGGGCGTCCTCGCGCACCACCACGGCGGCCGAGGCCACCTCCGGCCGGCGGTTGAGCACCGAGCCGATCTCGCCGAGCTCGATCCGGAAGCCGCGGATCTTCACCTGGGCGTCGATCCGGCCCAGGTACTCCAACTCGCCGTCGGCCGTCCAGCGGGCCAGGTCGCCGGTGCGGTACATCCGGGTGCCGGGGGCGCCGTACGGGTCGGCGGTGAAGCGCTCGGCGGTCAGCGCCGGGCGGCCCAGGTAGCCGCGGGCCGACCCGGCGCCGCCGACGTAGAGTTCGCCGGGCACCCCGGCGGGCACCGGGCGGAGCCGGGAGTCCAGCAGGTAGAGCCGCAGGTCCGGGATGCCCGCGCCGATCAGCGAGCGGGACTGGCCGGCGGCGGTGGCCGCGTCCAGCGGCCGGTAGGAGACGTGCACCGTGGTCTCGGTGATGCCGTACATGTTGACCAGCACCGGGGCGTCCTCGGCGTGCCGGGCGTACCAGGGCGCCAGCCGGTCCAGGTCGAGCGCCTCGCCGCCGAACACCACCCGGCGCAGGGCGAGCCGGTCGCCGAGCTCCGGATCCTCCTGGTCGGCCTGCATCAACTGGTAGAAGGCGGACGGGGTCTGGTTGAGGAAGGTGACCCGCTCGCGCACCAGCAGCTCCAGGAACTCCCGGGGCGAGCGGCTGGTCCCGAAGGGCACCACGACCAGGCGGCCGCCGTGCAGCAGGGCGCCCCACAGCTCCCACACCGAGAAGTCGAAGGCGTAGGAGTGGAACAGCGTCCAGACGTCCTGCGGGCCGGGGGCGAACCAGTGGTCGGTGGCGGCGAACAGCCGGGAGACGTTGGCGTGCGGGACCACCACGCCCTTCGGGCGGCCGGTCGAGCCCGAGGTGTAGATGACGTACGCCGGGTGGTCCGGGCCGAGGTCGGGAGAGGGGGCCTCGGTGGACGCGCGGTGCAGTGCGGCGGCCGTCTCCGGGGTGTCGAGCAGCAGCAACGGCAGCCCGCTGTCCGGGAGTCGGTCGGCGGTCGGGCCGGTGGTGACCAGCAGCTCGGGTGCCGAGTCGCGCAGGGTGTAGGCGATCCGGTCGGCCGGGTAGTCCGGGTCGATCGGGACGTAGGCGCCGCCGGCCTTGAGCACCGCGAGCACCGCGACCACCAGCTCCACCGAGCGCGGCAGCGCCAGCGCCACCAGGCGCTCGGGGCCCACGCCGCGGTCGGCGAGCAGCCGGGCCAGCCGGTTCGCCCGGGCGTCCAGCTCGGCGTAGTCGACCCGCTCGTCCCCGTGGACCACCGCCACGGCCTGCGGGGTGCGGGCCGCCTGGGCCGCGAACAGCTCCGGGACGGTGCGGGGGCGGGTGTTCTCCGGCTGCGCCGCGGGGGCGCTCCAGCGGTCCAGGATCAGGGCCCGCTCGGCCGGGTCGAGGATCTCCGCCGCGCCGACCGGGCGGGCCGGGTCGGCCACCACGGCGGCGAGCAGCCGGGCGAAGCGGTCCCCGATCGCCGTCACCGTGGCCGGGTCGAACAGCTCCTCGGCGAACTCCACCACCACGCCGATCCCGGCCGGGGAGCCGTCCGCGGCCAGCTGCTCGCTGAAGCCGAAGGCCAGGTCGAACTTGGCGAGTCCGCCCGCGGGCGGCTCCAGCCGGGCGGGCAGTCCGGCGAAGGTGAGCGCGGCGTCCGGGCCGGTCGGCGCCTCGGCGGCGCCGAAGGTCAGCATCACCTGGAAGAGCGGGTGCCGGGCCGTCGAGCGGGCCGGGTTGAGCACCTCGACCAGCCGCTCGAAGGGCACGTCCTGGTGCTCGAAGGCGTCCAGGTTGGCCTGCCGCACCCGCTCCAGCAGCAGCCGGAAGCTCGGGTCGCCGGAGAGGTCGGCGCGCAGCACCAGGGTGTTGACGAAGAAGCCGATCAGTTCGTCCAGGGCCTCGTCGGTGCGGCCGGCGATCGGGGTGCCGAGCGGGATGTCGGTGCCCGCGCCCAGCCGGCTCAGCGTGGCGGCCAGCGCGGCCTGCACCACCATGAACACGCTGGACCGGCTCTCGCGCGCCAACTCGGCGACCTCGGCGTGCAGTTCGACCGGTATGCGGAACTCGACGCTGTTCCCGCGACGGTCCGGCTCGATCGGCCGCTTGCGGTCGTAGGGGAGCGTCAGCTCCTCCGGGAGGCCGGCCAGGGCCTGCTTCCAGTAGGCGAGTTGGGCGTGCTCGGCGCCGGTCGGGTCGTCCTCGGCGCCGAGCAGCCCGCGCTGCCAGAGCGCGTAGTCCGCGTACTGCACGGGCAGCGGGCGCCAGTCGGGGGCGGCGCCGGTGCTGCGGGCCCGGTAGGCGGTGTCCAGGTCGCGCAGCAGCGGGCCGACGGACCAGCCGTCGCTGACGATGTGGTGCATCAGCACCAGCAGCACGTGCTCGCCCTGCGGCAGCGAGAACAGCGTCGCCCGCACCGGGAGGTCGACGGCCAGGTCGAAGGCCTCCCGGCCGGCGTCGGCCAGCGCCGCCCGCAGCTCCGGCTCGTCCGCCACCGCGCGGATGCGCAGCACGGGCTCGGCGGACCGGGCGATCAGCTGGTGCGGCCGGCCGTCGGCGACCGGGAAGGTGGTGCGCAGCACCTCGTGCCGGGCCACCACGTCGGTCAGCGCCGCGCCCAGGGCGGCCGGGTCGACCGCCCCGGTCAGCCGGAGCGCGAAGGGGGTGTTGTAGAGGGCGCTCGGGCCCTCGAACTGGTCGATGAACCACAGCCGTTGCTGCGCGTGCGAGAGCGGGACCAGTGCGGGGCGCTGCTGCGGCAGCAGCCGGGCCCGCACCGGGCCGTCGCCGAGGTGCCCGGCCAGGGCGGCGACGGTGGGGTGGTCGAAGAGGGTGCGGATCGGGACCTCGGTGCCGAGCGCGGTGCGGATCCGGCTGATCAGCTTGGTGGCCAGCAGCGAGTGGCCGCCGAGGTCGAAGAAGCCGTCGTCGATGCCGACGGCCGGCAGGCCGAGGGTCTCGGCGAACAGTCCGCAGAGCGCCCGCTCGTTGCCGGTGCGGGGGGCGCGGCCCTCCGGCACCCCGGCGTAGTCGGGGGCGGGCAGGGCGCGCCGGTCGACCTTGCCGTTGGCGGTGACGGGCAGCGTGTCCAGGGTGACGATCGCGGCCGGGAGCATGTAGGCGGGCAGCCGGTCGGTGAGGAAGGTGCGCAGCTCGCCGGGGGTGGCCGGGCCGGCGGTGGTGACGTAGGCGACCAGCCGCTTGTCCCCGGGCCGGTCCTCCCGGACCAGGGCCACCGCGTGGCCCACCGCGGGGTGGGCGGCGAGCGCCCCCTCCACTTCGGCGGGCTCGATCCGGAAGCCGCGGATCTTCACCTGGTCGTCGGCGCGGCCCAGGAACTCCAGCACGCCGTCCGCGCTCCAGCGCACGATGTCGCCGGTGCGGTACATCCGTTCGCCCTTGCCGCCGAAGGGGCAGGCGGTGAAGCGCTCGGCGGTCAGCGCCGGGCGGCCGACGTAGCCCCGGGCCAGGCCGTTGCCCGCGAGGTACAGCTCGCCGGGCACCCCGGCCGGGACGGGCTGGAGGGCGTCGTCCAGCACGTACGCCCGGGTGTTCGCCAGCGGGCGGCCGATCGGCACCACAGCGGGCACCTCGCGGCCGGGCGACATGGTGAAGGTGGTCTTGATGGCGGTGGTCTCGGTCGGCGCGTAGACCGCGACCACGTCGGTGTCCGGGCAGGCCCGGAACAGCTGCCGCACCGCCTCGGGGGGCACCACATCGCCGCCCGTCCACACCTGCCGCACCGCGCGGAACGCCTCCGGTGCCTCCTCGGCCAGCAGGCGCAGCAGGCCCGAGGGCGCCTGGACCAGGGTGACGGCGTGCCGGGTGACGGTCGCGGCCAGCGCGTTGAGGTCGAGCTGTCCGGGCGCCGCCAGCACGATCCGTCCGCCGGTCACCAGCGGCGCCCAGACCTCGGTGGTGGAGGCGTCGAAGGCGGTGGGCGAGTGCAGCAGCACGGCCCGGTGGTGGCCCTGGTGGAAGTGCGGGTTGGCCAGCAGGTCGACCACGTTGCGGTGGGTCACCGCGACGCCCTTGGGCACGCCGGTGGAGCCCGAGGTGTACATCACGTAGAGCAGCTGGCCGGGGTGGGGTCGGCGGCCGGCCGGGGGTGCGTCGTCGGGGTGCGCGTCGGCGGGGGGCGTCTCGGCCCGGGCCGTGGTGACGTCCAGGGCGGTGGGCCGCTCGGTGCCGGGGTGGTCGGTGGTGAGCACCGGGTGGTCGCGGTGGGCCGGGTCGACCAGCACCAGCCGGGCCCGGGTGTCCGCGAGGATGTGCTGCATCCGGTCCAGCGGGTAGCGGGTGTCCAGCGGGACGTACGTGCCGCCCGCCTTGGCGATCGCCAGGACCGCCGTCACCAGGTCGGCCGAGCGGTCCATCAGGATCCCGACCGGCTCCTCCACCGCGAGCCCGCGGGCCAGCAGGACGGCCGCCAGGGCGCCGGCCCGGGCGTCGAGTTCGGCGTAGTCGAGCCGCTCGGTGTCGGAGACCACCGCGACGGCGTCGGGGGTGGCGGCGGCCTGGGCCTCGAACAGCTCGGTGAGGGTGGTGTCGGCGATCGGGACGGCGGTGTCGTTCCAGCCGGTGAGCAGCCGCTCGCGCTCCTCCGGTCCGAGGATGCCGATCCCGCCGATCGGAGCGTCGGGGTCGGCGGCCACGGCCTCCAGCACGCGCAGCAGACGCTCGGTGAGGGCGGTCGCGGTGGCGTGGTCGAAGAGGTCCGCCGCGTACTCGACGGCCGCCGCCACCCCGAGCGCGCGGCCGTCCGGGCCGTACTGCTCGGTGAAGTTGAAGTTCAGGTCGAAGTGCGCCAGGGACTCGCCCGCGCCCTCCAGCACCCCGCTGACCCCGCCGAGCGAGAGCACCGGGAGCGGGCCGCTGTTGACCGTCAGGACGGTCTGGAAGAGCGGGTGGCGGGCGGGGGTGCGGGTGGGGTTGAGCTGTTCGACCAGGCGCTCGAAGGGGAGGTCCTGGTGCGCGAAGGCGTCCAGGTCGGCCCGGCGGACGCGGTCCAGGAGCTCGCGGAAGGTCGGGTTGCCGGTGGTGTCGGTGCGCAGGACGAGGGTGTTGACGAAGAAGCCGATCAGGTCGTCGAGGGCTTCGTCGGTGCGGCCGGCGACGGGGGTGCCGAGCGGCAGGTCGGTGCCGGCGCCGAGGCGGGTGTAGAGGGTGGCGACGGCGGCCTGGAGGACCATGAACAGGCTGGCCCGGGTGGTGGTGGCCAACTCGGCCAGCCGGTGGTGAAGTTCGGGGTCCAGGCGGTACTCGACGGTACCGGCGCGGTGGCTGGGTGCGGTCGGGCGCGGGCGGTCGTAGGGGAGCTCCAGCTCCTCCGGGGCGCCGGCCAGGGCGTGCTGCCAGTGGGCGAGTTGCCGCGCGAGCAGGCTGTCCTGGTCCTCTTCGGTGCCGAGCGTCTCGTGCTGCCAGAGGGTGTAGTCGGCGTACTGGACGGGCAGCGGCTCCCACTGCGGCGCGGTGCCGGCCAGGCGGGCCCGGTAGGCGGCGTCCAGGTCGCGCAGCAGCGGGGTGACGGACCAGCCGTCGCTGGCGATGTGGTGCAGCAGGACGACCAGGGCGTGCCGGTCGTCGCCCAGCGAGATCAGCGACACCCGGATCGGCAGGTCCTCGGCGAGCCGGAACACCTCGCCGGTGGCCGCGGCCACGGCGGCGTCCAACTCCCGTTCGTCGGTGACCCGGTGGGTGTGCAGGGCGGGTTCGGCGGTGTCGGCGACCAGCTGGTGGGGGCGGCCGTCGTCGGCGGTCGGGAAGGTGGTGCGCAGCACCTCGTGCCGGGCCACCACGTCGGCCAGGGCCGCGGTGAGGGCGGCGGCGTCGACCGGGCCGCTGAGGCGGGCCGTGAAGGGGGTGTTGTAGAGGGCGCTCGGGCCCTCGAACTGGTCGATGAACCAGAGCCGTTGCTGCGCGGGGGAGAGCGGTACCAGGGCCGGACGGGACTGCGGCCGGAGCGCGGGGTGGGCCGGGGTCTGCCCGGTGGGCAGGGCGGTGGCGAGGGCGGCGATGGTGGGGTGGTCGAAGAGGGTGCGGATCGGCAGGTCGGTGCCGAGGGTGGTGCGGATCCGGCTGACCAGCTTGGTGGCGAGCAGGGAGTGGCCGCCGAGGTCGAAGAAGTCGTCGTCGATGCTGACCGCGGGCAGGCCGAGGGTCTCGGCGAAGAGCGCGCACAGGGCCTGCTCGGTGGCGGTGCGGGGGGTGCGGCCCTGCGGTGCCCCGGTGTAGTCGGGGGTGGGCAGGGCGCGGCGGTCGACCTTGCCGTTGGGCGTGACCGGGAAGGCGTCGAGGACGACGAGGGCGGCGGGGACCATGTAGGCGGGCAGGCGTTCGGCGGTGGAGGCCCGGAGTTCGGCGGGGGTGGTGTCACCGGTGAGGGTGAGGTAGGCGACGAGGCGCTTGTCGCCGGGCTGGTCCTCGCGGACCAGGGCGAGGGCCTGGCCGACGGCGGGGTGGGCGGTGAAGGCGGCTTCCACTTCGCCGAGTTCGATCCGGAAGCCGCGGATCTTGACCTGGTCGTCGGCGCGGCCGAGGAACTCGAGGATGCCGTCGGGGGTGCGGCGGACGAGGTCGCCGGTGCGGTACATCCGGGTGCCGGGGGCGCCGTACGGGTCGGCGGTGAAGCGTTCGGCGGTGAGGGCCGGGCGTCCGACGTAGCCGCGGGCGAGGCCGGGGCCGGCGAGGTACAGCTCGCCGGGGACCCCGATCGGGACGGGCTGGAGGGTGTCGTCCAGCACGTAGGCCCGGGTGTTGGGCAGCGGGCGGCCGATCGGGACGGTGCCGGGCACCTCGGCCGGGGAGGCCATCGGGTGGCGGGTGGCGAAGGTGGTGGTCTCGGTCGGGCCGTAGCCGTCGACCACGGTGAGGCCGGGGCAGGCGGTCAGGACCCGGCGGACGGCGGCGGGGGAGACCACGTCGCCGCCGGTCCACACCTGGCGCAGGCCGGTGAAGGCTGTCGGGGCCTCGATGGCCAGCACGTTGAACAGGCCGGCGGTGAGCCAGGCGGCGGTCACCCCGCCGTGCCGGAAGGTGTCGGCGAGCTCGGTGACGCCGAGGCGTCCGGCGGGGGCCAGTACGAGCCGGTGACCGGCCAGCAGGGGCGCCCAGAGTTCGTAGGTGGAGGCGTCGAAGGCGGTCGGGGAGTGGACCAGGACGCGTTCGTGGGCGTCGGTGTCGAAGGCGCCGCCGAGGGCGAGGTCGAGGATGGAGCGGTGGGTGATGCCGATGCCCTTGGGCTTTCCGGTGGAGCCGGAGGTGTGCATCACGTACGCCAACT